>NZ_JAPSJA010000325.1 GCF_031178525.1 Microbacterium sp. | reverse complement strand
GGTGTTCGTGACATCCGACGCGCAGCTGCTGCGCTTCGCAGCCTCGGCCGTGCGGCCGCAGGGCGCGCCCGCGGGCGGCATGGCGGGGGTCAAGCTCGGGGCGAAGGCCGAGGCCATCTTCTTCGGCGCCGCGACGGGCGATGAGAACGTCGTCGTGACGGTGTCGGGCTCGACCGCCGCCATCCCGGGCACCGACACCGGCCGGGCGAAGATCTCGGACTTCTCCGAGTTCCCGGCCAAGGGCCGCGCGACCGGCGGCGTCCGCGCGCACGCGCTGCTGAAGGGCGAGGACCGGCTCACGATCGCGTGGGTGGGCCCGGATCCGGCGCGCGCTGTCGATCCGACCGGGGCCGTGCGCAAGCTCCCAGAGTCGCTGGCGCGCCGCGACGCATCCGGTCAGCCGCTCGAGGCCGTCGTCGGCTCCATCGGCCGCACGCTGCGCTGATCCCATCGCCATGGAGCTGCTCGGGTTCGTCGCGATCTGCGCCGCCTCCCTCGTGGGGGCCGTGGGCCAGCGCGCGCTCGGGATGGGGTTCGGCCTGGTGACGGTGCCCGTGCTGGTCCTGGTGCTCGGTCCGCTTCCGGCGGTCACGGCCGTGAACGTGCTCGGCGCGCTCACGTCGATCATCGTGCTGGCCCAGGTGTGGCGACTCGTCGAGTGGCGACGGCTGATGTGGCTGCTGCTTCCGGCGCTCGCCGGTGTCGTGCCGGGGATCCTCATCGCCACCTCGGCCGACGACGCGGTGCTGAAGACCGTCGTGGGCGTGCTCATCCTGGCGGGTGTCGCGCTGTCGGTCTGGATGCGTCGCAGCGAGCGGCCCCTCGAGGGCGACCTGCCCGTCGCCGTGACGGGCGCCGTCGCCGGCGTCCTCAACGGATCCGTGGGCGTGGGTGCGCCCGTCCTCGGTCTGTACGGCGCGGTCGGAGACTGGTCGCAGCGCGCCTATGCGGCGGCGCTGCAGCCGTTCTTCTTCGTGCTCAGCGTCACGACCGTGATCAGCAAGACGCTCCTCGATCCGGCCGGCGCGCTGCCGTGGCCGTGGTGGGCGTTGCTGGTCGTCAGCGCGCCGCTCGTCGTCGGCGTCTTCCTCGGCGACCGGTTGGCCGGGCGCCTGCCGGAGCGCACGGCGCGTGCGATCATCCTGCTGATCTCACTGCTCGGCGGGCTCTCCGTGCTCTGGTCCGGCGTCGTCGCACTGCTCGCCTGACCGACGGATCCGGTCAGGCGTCGATGGCCTCGCGGCTGAGGCGATCGGCCGACTCGACGATGAAGTCGCGCCGCGGGCCGACCTCGTTGCCCATCAGGATCTCGAACGTCCGCCCCGCCGCCTCGGCGTCCTCGAGTCGCACGCGACGCAGCAGCCGCCCGTCGCGCATCATCGTGGTCTCCGCGAGCTGATCCGCGTCCATCTCACCCAGTCCCTTGTAGCGCTGGATCGGCTCCTGCCAGCGCTTGCCCGACTTGCGCAGCTTGTCGAGCAGGCGGTGCAGCTCGGCCTCGCTGTAGGTGTAGATCGTCTCGTTCGGCTTCGAGCCCGGGTTGATCACGATGATGCGGTGCAGCGGCGGCACCGCCGAGAACACCCGTCCGGCCTCCACGAGCGGGCGCATGTACCGGTAGAACAGCGTGAGCAGGAGCGTGCGGATGTGAGCGCCGTCGACATCCGCGTCGCTCATCATGATGACCTTGCCGTAGCGGGCGGCTTCGAGATCGAACGTCCGTCCCGAGCCGGCGCCCACGACCTGGATGATCGACGCGCACTCGGCGTTCGAGAGCATGTCGCCGATGGACGCCTTCTGCACGTTGAGGATCTTGCCGCGGATCGGAAGCAGCGCCTGGTACTCGCTGTTGCGGGCGAGCTTCGCGGTGCCGAGCGCCGAATCGCCCTCCACGATGAACAGCTCGGACTGGGCCACGTCCTGCGTGCGGCAGTCGACGAGCTTGGTCGGCAGGGAGGAGCTCTCGAGCGCGTTCTTGCGGCGCTGCGTCTCCTTGTGCGTGCGGGCGGACACGCGCGCCTTCATCTCGGCGACGACCTTGTCGAGCAGCATCGACGTCTGGTTCTTGTCGTCGCGCTTGGGCGAGGCGAAGCGCGCCTTGAGCTCGTCGCGCACGACCTTGGCCACGATGGCCCGGACGGCGGGAGTGCCGAGCACCTCCTTCGTCTGACCCTCGAACTGCGGCTCGGGCAGCGTGACGGTGAGCACGGCGCTCAGTCCCGCCAGCACATCGTCCTTCTCGAGCTTGTCGTTACCGACCTTGAGGCGGCGCGCGTTCGCGGCGACCTGGTCGCGCATCTGCTTGAGCAGCTCCTGCTCGAAGCCCTGCTGGTGCGTGCCGCCCTTGGGCGTCGAGATGATGTTGACGAAAGACCGGACGCGCGTGTCGTACCCGGTGCCCCAGCGCAGCGCGATGTCGACGCTGCACTCGCGCTGCACCTCGGTCGACACCATGTGCCCGTCGGCCTGCAGCATGGGGACGGTCTCCGTGAACGTTCCCG
>NZ_JAPSJA010000324.1 GCF_031178525.1 Microbacterium sp. | reverse complement strand
CTCGTCGCACAGGGCGAGGACGACCGCTCCCGCGACGCGGCCGAGCGGCGCGGGAGTCTGCAGCGGGGCAAGGCCCAGGATCGGCTGCGCCAGCGTGGGGCGCGCCATCGCCGCGAGCACCGCGCGGAACACGCGCTGCGCGTCGTGCACGGGATCGGCGAAGCCCGGCAGGTGGTTCTGCGCCGTCAGGGTGTTCACTCGTCATCCTCCTCGTCCGGGCCGGAGTTCTCCCGAGCGACGGTGAAGAAGTCGACGACCGTGCTTCGCGCCTCGGCGCGGGCGAGCGCGTCACGCTCGGCCTGCGCCCGCTCGAGCGGCTCGATCACGTCGGCGAGCACGCGCTCGCGCCGGCCGGAGGCGAGCATCGCGCCGAAGATCGCCGCGAGCCCGGCGTGCTCGGGGTGGCTGCCGAGCACGTAGGCGGTGCCGACGCCCTCGTCGGCATCAGGCTGGTCGGATCGCACGACCACGGTCGCGCGGGTCACCGTCGCCTCTCCGAGGTGGAAGCGGTCGCCGGTGCCGCCCGTGCGGCCCTGCACCATGACGAGGCCGGCCTCCGGGCCGCGCAGGTACTGCACCTGCGGGCGATCCGGCCATGCGTCCCAGAGCGCCGCGAGCTCTGCCTCGGCGGCGTTCGCGAGCACTCGCGCGGTGCGACGACGCGACTCGACGTCCTCGTGCTGATCCATCCGTCTCCTCGTAACTTGTCTACTTCACTAGACAACTTTGAGATTAGTGGCACGATGTGAGGAGCAGAAGCCGGATCCGTCCACGAGCGCATGAACATCCGGTGAACCCCTTGAGGAGACGTGTGTCCGAACCCGCCCGTGCGACCGGCTACTCGGCGTGGCGCCTGATCGCCGAGGAGCTGCGCGCCGACATCGCCGAGGGCCGCCTGGCGGTGGGCGATCGCCTGCCGTCCGAGAGCGCGCTCGCCGAGCGGTTCGGCGTCAACCGCCACACGGCACGCCAAGCACTGGCATCCCTGGCGGCCGACGGCCTCGTCGAGTCGCGCCGAGGCAGCGGCACGTTCGTGACGGGTGGATCCGTCCACGTGCACCGGATCGGCATGCGCACCCGTCTGTCGACCAGCCTCGGCGACCGTCACTCCTCCGCCGGTCGCGTGCTCGAGAGCGCGACCGAGCCGGCCCCCGCCGATGTGGCCGCCCGGCTCGGTATGGCAACCGGCGCTCCCGCCGTCCGCGTCGAGGCCCTGCGGACGGTCGACGGCGAGCCGATCGCGCTCGCGACGCGCTGGTTCGATCCCGCGCTCCTGCCCGACGGTGCCGCGGCGCTGCGCCGTACGTCATCGGTCACGGCCGCCCTGCGGGCGAGCGGCGTCGACGACTACGTCCGCGCGTCGACCGTCGTGGCGGCGCGGCACGCCACGGCCTCCGAGGCCGAGCTGCTCGCGCTCGACCCGGGTGCCATCGTCCTGGTGACCGAGTCGCTCGACACGCTGGTCGACGGAACTCCCCTGCAGCACCAGATCACGCGCTTCGCTGCCCAGCGGGTGCGGCTGGACATCGAGCACGCGGGGTCCGCGCCTTAGAGGCCTCAGCGCGAGACCTCGATCGCGCGACGAATCATCGACGCGCGGCGATGTCTCGTCGCGCGACAGAGGTTTCGCGGTCGCGCTGCTTCGGCTCGTCGAAACGGCCCGGCGCGGGCTCCGACGCGACGGCGGGAGTCGAACCCGCTGCAGCGCCGGGTATGAGCCGGGCCCCGGGACCACCCGGACCGCCGCGATGCCCCCACGCTATGGGCCTGTCCGGACACCGCGGTCGGCTGTGACGGTGCGTGACGTCACGCCACGTCGCACCGGGCTTCAGCGCGTCGGTGTGACGCCGATCCCCGGTCCGCGCAGGTGCTCGTACACGACGGTCGTGCGGACGTCCGCGATCTCCTCGCGCTCCGTGAGCCGGTCGATCACGAACGCGTAGAGCGCGTCGTTGTCGGCCACGGCGACGTGGATGACGAAGTCGACGTCGCCGCTCACGACGAAGACGCCGAGCGTTTCGGGCAGGTCGGACACCCAGTCGCGGAACGCCTCGATCACGTCCCGGGACGGCGGCCGCACGCGCACCGAGATGAGCGCCTGCACTCCGCGCCCGACGCTCGGCAGGTCGATGTCGAGCGTCGCGCCGCGGATGATGCCCCGCCGCCGCAGCGCGCGCGTCCGGTCGAGCGCGGTGGTCGGCGAGACCCCGACGCGCGCCGCCACCTCACGGTTCGTCATCCGTGCATTCGTCTGGAGCGCGGCCAGGATCGCCACATCAAGTCCGTCCAGATCCGCCATTCTCCAACCTCATCCGTACGTCGTACGCCGCTGCATCCGCAGGAGCGGATCCCTGGCTACATTCTCGATGATTGCCCGCCCATCCGGATACGAGGAGAGCACATGGACATCGGCTTCGCGCCCGACGAGATCGACACCGCCGCACCGACGCGCGCCGCGCGGCTGAAGTGGGTGGTCGTCGTCGACGGCTCGCTGCCCGCCGGGCGCATCGCGAAC
>NZ_JAPSJA010000323.1 GCF_031178525.1 Microbacterium sp. | reverse complement strand
GCCGTGCTCACGCAGGGTCTCGCCGACAGCGTCGGCAACATCCTGCTGTTCGTGGGCGCGCTGATCGCGATGCTGATCATCGACCCGATCCTGCTGCTCAGCATCGTGGGGGTGCTGGGGATCAGCGTGGTCGCGGTCGTGTCGCTGAGCGGCCGGATGCGCCGCGCCACGGCGCGTCAGCAGGAGCGGGTGGGCGAGCTCACGAGCGGCATCGAGCGCGCGATCGGCGCCGTGCGCACGATCCGCGCCGCGGGCGCCGCGACCCGCGAGGAGCGCGCCGTGGCACGGAAGGCCGAAGAGGCGTACGAGGCCGGCGTCGAGGTCGCGAAGGCGTCGGCGCTCGTCGTGCCGATCGCGGGCGTCGCGCTGCAGGCGTCGATCCTCGTCGTGCTCGGGGTCGGCGGCTACCGCGTCGCCTCTGGCGCCGTCGAGGTCGCGAGCCTCGTGACGTTCGTGATGTTCCTGTTCCTCATGATCATGCCGCTGGCCTCGGCGTTCGGCGCCATCTCGAGCGTCGGCCAGGCGCTGGGTGCGCTCGGCCGCATCCAGGAGATCCTGGACCTTCCCGACGAGACCGCTGCGGACGCCGCGCCGCGCGCCGCTGCGCCCGTCGAGGGCGCTCCCGCGATCGCGTTCCGCCACGTCCGCTTCCGCTACCCGGAGGCCGCCGTCGCCGCGCGCGAGCGCGCGAAGCAGGAGGCCCTGGACGCGCACGTGCCGCTCGATGAGGCTGCGCAGGACGATCGCGCCGAGGAGGTGCTGCGCGGCGTGTCGTTCGAGGTTCCCCGCGGGTCGCGCGTCGCTCTCGTGGGGCCGAGCGGCGCGGGCAAGTCGACGATCCTGTCGCTGCTCGAGCGCTTCTACGACCCGACCGACGGCCGGATCGAGCTCGACGGGCAGGACGTGCGGGAGCTGTCGCGCGACGAGCTGCGGGCCCGGTTCGGCTATGTCGAGCAGGATGCGCCCACGCTCGCCGGCACGCTCGCCGACAACCTCCGGCTCGCGTCGCCCGACGCATCCGACGCCGAATGCGAGCGCGTGCTGCGCGCCGTCAACCTGGGCGGCGTGATCGACCGGTCCCCCGCCGGCGTCGACACCCCGGTCGGCGAGGACGGCGTGATGCTGTCCGGCGGCGAGCGCCAGCGTCTCGCGATCGCGCGTGCTCTGCTCTCCGCCCCGCCGATCCTCCTCCTGGATGAGTCGACGTCGTCGCTCGACGGTCTCAACGAGCAGCTGATGCGCGACGCGATCGACGCGGTCGCCGAGGGCCGGACGCTGCTGGTGATCGCGCATCGCCTCTCGACCGTGATCGACAGCGACCGCATCGTCGTGCTCGACCACGGCGAGGTGGTCGGTCAGGGCACGCACTCGGAGCTCGTGGAGTCCGTTCCGCTGTACCGCGACCTCGCGCGGCACCAGCTGCTGGTCTGACCCTCCACCTGCCGGGTGCGCGTCGCGCAGCATTCGCGCTCGACTGGCACGATGAAGCGCATGAGCGAGCAGGTGCAGTTCCCGTCGACGTCCGGACCGATGCTGGCGGGGGTGCTCGAGGCGCCGGAAGGCGAGGTGCGCGGCTGGGGAGTGTTCAGCCACGGGCTGACCCTCGGCAAGGACTCCCCCGCGGCGTCGCGCATCTCGAAGGCGCTGGCGGCGAGCGGGATCGGGATGCTGCGGTTCGACAACCTCGGGCTGGGCGATTCGGGCGGTGACTGGGCCGACAGCTCCTTCTCGCTCAAGGTCGCCGACACGGTCGCCGCCACGCGGTTCATGGCCGAGCGCGGCACGCCGGCCTCGCTGCTCGTCGGGCACTCGTTCGGCGGCGCCGCCGTGCTGGCCGCCGCGGAGCAGTGCCCCGACATCCGCGCGGTCGCGACGGTCGGCGCCCCGTACGAGCCGAAGCACGCCGAGCACAACTTCGAGCACGTCGTGGATCTCGTGATGGCGCACGGCGAGGCGGAGTGGCGGGTGGGCGGGCGCGAGCTCACGCTGCGCCGCGGGTTCGTCGAGGACCTGCGCCGCACCGATCTGGACGACGTGATCGAGCGGCTGCGCACGCCGCTGCTCATCCTGCACTCCCCCGACGACACCATGGTGCCGATCCGGCATGCGCAGGACATCTTCTTCGCCGCACACCATCCGCGCAGCTTCATCGACCTGGACGGCACCGACCACTTCCTGACGGGCAGGGGTCACGCGGCCCGCGCCGCACGCATCATCGCGGCCTGGGCCGACGCCTACCTGGCACCCGCGCGCTGAGCGGGGCGGTGCGCCCGGCGCACCGCCCCGCTCAGGTCGGGTCAGCGGCCGCCGTGCCGGCCACCCGAGTTCGGCTTGCAGGCGAAGCTCGACGCCGACTCGGGGTCGCCCCCGACGTAGCGCGCGACGAGCGGATACACGCACAGCGGTCGCGTGCGATCCGGCGACCAGGACGCGGGCACCTCGGGGTTCACGCCACCGGGGTTGCCGGCGCCGCGTGCGGACGCGACGAGCCGGTCGGGGGCCTTGCCCTGCTCGACCCACGACACGATCGCACCGAG
>NZ_JAPSJA010000322.1 GCF_031178525.1 Microbacterium sp. | reverse complement strand
CGGTGCGGCGGTAGGTGTGGGCGCCGAAGAAGTCGCGCTGGCCCTGGACGAGCGCGGCGGGGAGGCGGTCGGCGCGCAGGCCGTCGTAGTAGGACAGGCTCGACGAGAACGCGGGGGCGGGGATGCCGGCCTGCGCGGCGGTGACGACCACGCGCCGCCATGCCTCGTGCGTCTGGCCGAGCGCGTCGCGGAAGTAGGGCGCGAGCAGCAGCGCGGGCAGGTCGGGGTCGGCGGCGTACGCGCTCGTGATGTCGTTCAGGAAGCGGGCGCGGATGATGCAGCCCGCGCGCCAGATGCGGGCGACCTCGCCCTTCTCGATCTGCCAGCCGTGCTCGTCGGCGGCGGCGACGATCTCGTCGAAGCCCTGCGAGTAGGCGATGATCTTCGACGCGAACAGCGCCCGGCGCACGTCCTCGACGAACGCGTCCGCATCGTCGACCGTCCACGCCGCGTCCGGTCCCGGCAGGTCGGTCGCGGCGGCGCGCTGCGCGAGCTTCGACGACAGCGAGCGGGCGAACACCGCCTCGGCGATGCCCGACACGGGCACGCCCAGGTCGAGGGCGGTCTGCACCGTCCACGCGCCCGTGCCCTTCGCGCCCGCCGCGTCGAGGATCACGTCCACGAGCGGCTGCCCCGTCTCGGCGTCGACCTGCCGCAGCACCTCCGCGGTGATCTCGATCAGGTACGACTCGAGCTCGCCCCGGTTCCACTCGTCGAACACGTCCGCGATCTCCGCCGGGCTCTTGCCCGTGCCGCGGCGGATCAGGTCGTACGCCTCGGCGATCAGCTGCATGTCGGCGTACTCGATGCCGTTGTGCACCATCTTCACGAAGTGGCCCGCGCCATCGGTGCCCACGTGCGTCACGCACGGCTCGCCCTCGGCGACCGCCGCGATCGACCGCAGGATCGGCCCCAGCGTCTCGTACGACTCGGCCGTGCCGCCAGGCATGAGCGACGGCCCGTTCAACGCCCCCTCCTCACCGCCCGAGATGCCGCAGCCGACGAAGTGGATCCCCGTCGCCCGCACCGCCGCCTCCCGACGGATCGTGTCGGTGAACAGCGCGTTGCCGCCATCGACGATGATGTCGCCCGGCTCGAACACCGACACCAGCTCATCGATCACCGCATCCGTCGCCCGGCCCGCCTTCACCATGATGATCGCGGTCCGCGGCGCCTGCAGGCTGTCCGCGAGCTCCCGCATCGTCGCGGCCTTCACGAAGCCGGCCTCGGGATGCGCGGCGATCAGGTCGTCGGTCTTGGCCGTCGTGCGGTTGTAGACCGCGACGGTGTTCCCCTCGCGCGAGGCGAGGTTGCGGGCCAGGTTCGAGCCCATCACGGCGAGGCCGACGACGGCGATGTTGGCGTTGGGCATGGGGGGAGTCCTCTCGACGGGTTCGATGCAAGGCTATGCGCTCGCGCATGCGGCACCGCGGGTTGGCGAGCACCCTGGGAGCTGCCCCGTTGCCTGCGCCGGGGGCGTGTGCGAGGTTCGAGGCATGCAGATCGGTTACAAGCTCTTCGCCGAGGACGTCGACCCCAAGGAGCTCATCCGGCGCGCGGTCGAGGCCGAGCGCGCCGGCTTCGACTTCGTCGAGATCAGCGACCACTTCCACCCGTGGCTGCCCGAGCACGAGCACTCGGGCTTCGCCTGGTCGATCCTCGCCGCCATCGCCGCGAAGACCGAGACGCTGCGGCTCGCGACGGGGGTCACGTGCCCCTCGCTGCGGTACCACCCGGCGATCATCGCGCAGGCGGCCGCGACGACGCAGATCATCTCGGACGGCCGCTTCACGCTCGGCATCGGCGCGGGGGAGCGCCTGAGCGAGCGCATCGTCGGCGACGGCTGGCCCGAGATCGGCGATCGGCACCGGCGACTGCGGGAGGCGCTCGAGATCATCCGGCTGCTGTGGTCAGGCGGCACGCACTCCTACCGCGGCGAGTTCCTCGACATCGTCGACGCCCGCGTCTACGACCTGCCGGAGACGCTGCCCGACATCGTGATCGCAGCGGGCGGCCCGCAGGCGGCGGCGCTCGCGGCCGAGCTCGGCGACGGGCTGTTCTCCACCGACCCCGACGCCTCCCTCATCGAGGCGTGGCGAGCCGCTGGCGGCGAGGGCACCCGGTGGTGCGAGGTGCCGACCGCGTACGCGCCGGACGCGCGCTCGGGCGCCGAGGCCGCGCACGCACGCTTCCGCTTCGGCCAGCTCGGCTGGAAGGTGCTCGCCGAGCTGCCCGACCCGGCCGCCTTTGACGCGGCGACCGAGGCGATCACCGTCGAGTCGATGGAGCAGGCCTTCGCGTGCGGACCCGACGTCGAGCGCCACGCGGAGGTCTTCGCGCAGTTCCGCGATGCGGGCTTCGACCACCTGACGCTCATGGACGCGAGCACCGATCCGGACGCCTTCATGGGCTTCTTCCGTGACGAGCTGGGCCCGCGCCTGCGCGCGAGCTGACGCGCTCGGCGCGCTCCGCGGGTTGCGATCGACCACTGTGCAGGACGCCGTCCAGCAGGGAGGTCCCCCCGCGTAGGGTGGTCGCAT
>NZ_JAPSJA010000085.1 GCF_031178525.1 Microbacterium sp. | reverse complement strand
GTGGGGTTGTTGAGCCGCTCGGGCGAGACCAGCAGCACATCGACCTCGTCGGCCTCGAGCCGGCCCAGCACCTCGCCCCATTCGTGTGCGTTGGTCGAGTTGATCGCGACCGCGCGCACTCCGGCCCTCTCGGCCGCGGCGATCTGGTCGCGCATCAGCGCGAGCAGCGGCGAGACCAGGATGGTGGGCCCCGCCCCCTGATCGCGCAGCAGGCGGGTCGCGACGAAGTACACGGCCGACTTGCCCCATCCTGTGCGCTGCACGACGAGGGCGCGGCGCCGCCCACCCACGAGCGCTTCGATCGCCTCGTACTGGCCCTCGTGGAAGTCGGCGTCGTCGCGTCCGACGAGCCGGCGCAGGGCGTCGAGGGCGGAGGTGCGCAGCGCGTCGGTCATGCCTCCACCCTCGCATCCGCCGCGGACATCGCCGACCGCCCACGGGCATGTCCCGGCTCCTGCCGCACCGGCATGCGCACCCGCCGCCGTCCGCGTCCCACTCCTCGCCGGAATGACGGCGCGCGTGTCGCACTTCTGATCGGAACGGTGGCGCCGGAGCGGCACGAACGGGAACACGGCCTGGTGCCGGGCCCCTGAGGCAGACTGGACGGGATGCCCCGCCCGCCGTCCGTCGACCCCGCCGCCGAGGCGCGCGGGCGCGCATCGTTCGCGGAGCTGAGCAGCCGGACGTTCGAGGAGGCGGCGGCCGCATCGGGCTTCGCGCCGGACGACGCGCAGCGCCGCGCGATCGCGCGGATCCTGTCTCCCCGTCAGCCGCGCGTGTACCTGCACGGTCCCGCAGGACGAGGCAAGACCTGGCTCATGGACGTCGCCTTCGCGGCCGCGCGCACCACGCGCAAGCGTCGCGTGCATTTCCACGCGTTCTTCCCCGCGCTGCACGCCGCGATCTTCCGGCACGCGCACGACCTCGAGGCGGCGCTCGACGACCTGGTGGGCGAGCTCGACCTGCTGTGCTTCGACGAGTTCCACGTGCACGACGTCGCCGACGGCGTGCTCGTGCGCCGGCTGCTCGACGCCCTGCTGGCGCGGGGCATCGCGATCGTCGTCACCTCGAACTACGCACCGGAGCAGCTGCTGCCGAACCCGCTCTTCCACGGCACGTTCGCGCCGGCCATCGCCGCCATCCGCGCGCACTTCGACGTGATCGAGGTCGACGGCGGCGCGGATCACCGCGAGCGCGGTGGCGCGGACGGCTTCGCGGCCGGATCGTGGATCACCGGATCGGCGGAGGGCGCCGGGCAGGGATCGCATGTGATCCGCGGCGAGCGCGACATCGTCGTGCGCGGCCTCGACGACGCCACCGTGCACGCGACGTTCGCCGACCTGTGCGACCAGCCCCTCGGCGCAGCCGACTACGCCCGGCTCGCCGACCTGCGCGAGAGGTGGCGCATCCTGGCGGTGCCGCCCCTCGAGCGGCTGGCGGCGTCGTCCGCACAGCGCTTCGCGAACCTGGTCGATGTCGCGGCCGACCGCGGCGTGCGCATCGGCTTCCACGCCGCCGGCCCTTTCGAGGCGCTCGCTCACGCGCCCGTGCCGCCGCTCGACCTCGCGCGCACGCTCAGCCGGCTGCGGTCGCTGCAGCGGCCGGAGTGACGTCGCCGCGGCCGTGAGGTCGTCGCGCCTGCGTCGCCGCGGCCGGTAGCGTGTCGCCGTGTCCGCATCGCCCAGCGCCGCGCCGTCGGCGGACCAGCTTCTCGTGCTGCTCGAGGTCGCCCGCACGGGCCGCTTCACGAGCGCCGCGCAGTCGCTCGGGCTCACCCACACGACGGTCAGCCGCAACATCGCGGCGCTCGAGGCCGCACTGGGCGGACGGCTGCTGCTGCGAGGGTCGGACGGCTGGGCGCTCACCCCGCTCGGCGAGCGGGCCGCGCGCGCGGCGGAGGGCGTCGCGGCTGCGCTCGAGCGGCTCACGGACGGCGAGAGCGCCGCGGATCCCGTCACGGGGGTCGTGCGCATGACCACCACCGACGGCTTCGCCGCGCTGATCGCCGCCCCGGCCGTCGCGACGCTGCGCGCGGAGCACCCCCGCCTCACGGTCGAGATCGTCACGCTCACGCGCCGCGCGGCGCAGCACCGCTCGGGCGTGGACATCGAGGTCGTCGTCGGCACGCCGCAGGTCAATCGCGGCCGGGCCCTGCGGCTCGGCGAGTACGAGCTCGGCCTGTACGGATCGCGCGACTACCTGTCCCGCCACGGCACGCCCGACTCCCCGGTGGCCGCCGCCGAGCACGGCCTGGTGTACTTCGTCGACTCCATGCTCCAGGTCGACGATCTCGACCTGCCGCGGCGCCTGCTGCCGGGCATGCGCGATGCGCTGACCTCGACGAACGTGTTCGTTCACGTCGAGGCGACGCGCGCGGGCGCCGGGCTCGGGATCCTCCCCTGCTTCGTCGCGGACCGGCATCCGGATCTGGTCCGCGTGCTTCCCGACGAGGTGCGCGATCGTCTGCCGTACCACGCGGTCGTGGCGCCCGAGTCGTGGCGGCGCCCGGCGGTGGCCGCGCTGCTCGGCGAGCTGCGGCGGCAGATGGCCGTCCAACGCGACGCCCTGCTCGGACGGGGCCGCGCGTCCTGACCCGCGCCCGATGTGCATTCGTGCACATGCGCTGTGCCACAATGCGCGTTGCCTGCACAGCGACGAGGCTGACACACTCGCTTGCGTCCTGCGCCGCCGAAGGAGGCGGCGCCGGTGTCAACGACGACATCCCGAAGGGAAGGGATGGCCATGAGCCAGTCACACGGCGCCGCGGCGCCCACGCACTCCGGCACCGAGCCCTCGGTGCTCCGCAAGATCGTCGCCGCCTCCATGGCGGGGACGATCGTCGAGTGGTATGACTTCTTCCTCTACGCCACGGCGTCGGCCCTCGTGTTCTCGAAGGTGCTGCTGCCCGAGATGGGCAACGTGTACGACGCGATCATCGCGGCGTTCGTCACGTACGCGATCGGCTTCCTCGCGCGCCCGCTCGGCGGCATCGTGTTCGGCCACATCGGCGACCGCCTCGGCCGCAAGCACACGCTGCAGCTCACGATCATGCTGATCGGCGTCGCGACCGTGCTGATGGGGTGCCTGCCCACCTACCAGCAGATCGGCGTCGCCGCACCGATCCTGCTCGTCGTGCTGCGATTCGTGCAGGGCCTCGCACTCGGCGGCGAGTGGGGCGGCGCCGTGCTGCTCGTCGCCGAGCACGCGCCGAGCGCGCGGCGCGCGACGTGGGCGGCCTGGCCGCAGGCGGCCGTGCCCGTCGGCAACCTGCTCGCCACGCTCGTGCTGACCCTCATGGCGAACGTGCTGTCGGACGAGGCGTTCATGGCGTGGGGCTGGCGCGTCGCGTTCTGGCTCTCGGCGGTCGTCGTGCTCGTGGGCTACTGGATCCGCCGCACGGTCTCGGAGGCACCGGTCTTCGAGGCGGCCCGCGCCGAGCAGGCGCACGACAAGGCGATGGGCTTCGGCATCGTCGAGGTGCTCAAGACGCGCCCGGTCGGTGTGCTGAAGGGCATGGGGCTGCGCTTCGCGGAGAACATCATGTACTACCTGGTCGTGACGTTCTCGATCGTGTACCTGACCGAGGACCAGGGGATGGAGCGGGGCCCGCTGCTCACGCTCATCGCGATCGCGCACGCGAGCCACTTCGTCGTGATCCTGCTGGTCGGCCGCCTCGCCGACGGGGCTGGCCGCAAGCCCGTCTACCTGGCCGGGGCCCTGCTCGGCGCCACGTGGGGCTTCTGGGCGTTCCCCCTGCTCGACACCAAGGTCGACGGCCTGATCCTGCTGGCGCTCATCGCCGGCCTGGCGATCCACGCGCTGATGTACGCCTCGCAGCCCGCCATCATGTCGGAGATGTTCCCGACGCGCATGCGCTACTCGGGCATCTCGATCTCGTACCAGGTGACCTCGATCTTCGCCGGATCGCTCGCGCCGCTGCTCGCGACCCAGTGGCTCAAGGACACGGGCTCGTGGCTCTACACCGCGATCTACCTCGGCGTCGCGGGGCTCATCACGGCCGGCGTCGTGCTGACGCTGAAGGAGACGAAGGGCACCTCGCTGGAGGAGCTCGACGCCGTCGATGCCGCCCAGACGCGAGCGTCGGAGCGCAGCGAGGTGACGACGGCGTGACCGAGGCGACCAGCACCGTCCACGGCGAGCGCCGGCCCGAGCAGACGCTGTCCGGCCGGAACGCGCTCGTCACGGGCGGCGGATCCGGCATCGGCGCGGCCATCGCTCGCGAGCTCGCCGCGCGGGGCGCGCACGTGACCGTCGCCGACATCGCGGCCGACGCGGCGCAGGCCGTCGCGTCCGAGATCGGCGGCACGGCATGGGAGGTCGACCTCGCCGACACCCCGGCGCTCGACGACCTGCGGCTGGACGTGGACGTGCTGGTCAACAACGCCGGCATCCAGCGGGTCAGCCCGATCGAGGAGTTCGAGCCGGACGAGTTCCGGCGGATCCACTCGATCATGCTGATCGCTCCGTTCCTGCTGGTGCGCGCGGCGCTGCCGCACATGTACGCGCACGGCTGGGGCCGGATCGTGAACATCTCGAGCGTGCACGGCCTCGTCGCCTCGCCGTTCAAGAGCGCGTACGTGTCGGCCAAGCACGGCCTCGAGGGGCTCAGCAAGGTGACGGCGCTCGAGGCCGGTCCGAAGGGGGTCACGAGCGTCTGCATCAACCCCGGTTACGTGCGCACCCCGCTCGTGGAGAAGCAGATCGCCGATCAGGCCGCCGTGCACGGCGCGGCCGAGGAGGACGTGATCGAGGACATCCTGCTGCGTGAGGCCGCCGTCAAGCGGCTGCTCGAACCGCGCGAGGTCGCCTCGCTCGTCGGGTGGCTGACGGGGCCGGACGGCGCTATGGTGTCGGGCGCATCATGGGCGATGGACGGAGGGTGGTCGGCGAAATGAGCGGAACCGGTCTGGACAAGGTCGTGGCGTCAGCCGACGAGGCGGTCGCGGACATCATCGACGGCGCGAGCCTCGCGGTGGGCGGGTTCGGCCTGTGCGGCACGCCCATGGCCCTGATCGACGCATTGCTCGCGCAGGGAGCGAGCGACCTGTCGGTCGTCAGCAACAACTGCGGCGTCGGCGACTGGGGCCTCGGCGTGCTGCTGCAGGCGAAGCGCATTCGCCGGATGACGGCGTCGTACGTCGGCGAGAACAAGGAGTTCGAGCGCCAGTTCCTCGCGGGCGAGCTCGAGGTGGAGCTCACGCCGCAGGGGACGCTCGCCGAGAAGCTGCGCGCGGGCGGATCGGGGATCGCGGCGTTCTTCACGCGCACGGGCGTCGGCACACAGGTCGCCGATGGCGGCCTCCCCCTGCGCTACGACGGCTCGGGCGGCATCGCGCTCGCCAGCCCGCCCAAGGAGGTGCGCTCCTTCGGCGCACACGAGTACGTGCTGGAGGAGGCCATCCGCACCGATTTCGCGCTCGTGCACGCGCTGCGCGGCGACCGGCACGGCAACCTCGTGTTCAACAAGTCGGCGCGGAATTTCTCGCCGCTCGCGGCGATGGCCGGAGCCGTGTGCATCGCCCAGGTCGAGGAGCTGGTCGAGCCTGGCGAGCTGGACCCCGACCAGATCCACCTGCCCGGCGTGTTCGTGCATCGCGTGGTCGAGGTCGGCACGGACATCGAGAAGCGGATCGAGCGGCGCACGGTGCGCGCGGCGGCGACCGGATCGGAGAGCTGAGACATGGTGCTGACACGCGACGAGATGGCCGCGCGCGCGGCCCGCGAGCTCGAAGACGGGATGTACGTGAACCTGGGCATCGGGCTGCCGACGCTCGTGCCGAACCACGTCCCCGCCGGTCGACACCTCGTGCTGCAATCGGAGAACGGCCTGCTGGGCGTGGGCCCGTACCCGACGGAGGACGAGGTCGATCCGGATCTCATCAACGCCGGCAAGGAGACCGTGACCCTGCTGCCCGGCGCGGCCGTTTTCGACTCGGCGCTGTCGTTCGGGATGATCCGCGGCGGCAAGGTGGACGCCGCGATCCTCGGCGCCATGCAGGTGTCCGCGGCGGGCGACATCGCGAACTGGATGATCCCCGGGAAGATGGTCAAGGGCATGGGCGGCGCCATGGACCTCGTACACGGCGCCGCGCGGGTGATCGTGCTGATGGAGCACGTCGCACGCGACGGGTCCCCGAAGATCCTGCACGCCTGCTCGCTGCCCCTCACGGGCAAGGGCGTCGTGGACAGGATCATCACCGATCTGGCCGTGATCGACGTCACCCCCGATGGTCTGCTGCTGCGTGAGACGGCGCCGGGCGTGAGCGTGGATGAGGTGCGCCGCGCGACCGAGCCCGAGCTGCGCGTCGCGGAGGAGCTCGCACGGAGCTGACGGCGCGATCGGGCAGACTCGATCCATATGAGGCAGCGCCAGGGACGAATCGTCACGATCGAGTCGCTCGCCGAGCTGGATCGCCGGCTCGCGCAAGGGGCACGCCGGCTGCGGGGCTGGCGGATCGTCGGACTGGACCTGCGCGACCGCTCCGAGGCGCTCGCCGGGCGCGACACCTCGCGCACGACGTTCGCGGGCTGCACCTTCGCACCGGGCGACGCCGAACGGCACGCCGCCCGCGGCGCGCTCGTGCTGCCCGCGGTCGATGCCGTCCCGGTCGACGCGCACCGCGACGCGCTCTACACGGCCGACGAGCTGTACGACGACGCGGCCTACCAGCGCACGCTGGACGGGCGCGCGTACGCATGGTCGCAGGGTTCCGAGGAGGACGGCCTGCTCGCGCGCGCACTGCACGACGACGGCGTGGATCGCGCCCTCGCGGCGTGGACCGCGCGGCACCGGCTCGTCGGGGTGATGGGTGGTCACGCGCTGCGCCGCGGCGAGCCGGGCTACGCCGACGCCGCGCGTCTCGGCCGTCTGCTGGGCACGGGTCTGACGGTCGCCACGGGCGGCGGTCCGGGCGCCATGGAGGCCGCGAACCTCGGTGCGCGACTCGCCCGCGCCGACGAGGACGTGCTGGACCGTGCGCTCGGTGCGCTCGCGGCGGCGCCGTCCTATCGCCCGTCGATCGAGGACTGGATCGCCGCCGCCCGGACCGTGCTCGCCGACACCGCAGACGTCCCCGCGACCGACACGCTCGGCGTGCCCACCTGGCACTACGGGCACGAGCCGCCCAACCTGTTCGCGACCGCGATCGCGAAGTACTTCCGCAACGCCCTGCGCGAGGCGATCCTGCTGCAGGTCTGCGACGCCGGCATCGTGTTCCTTCCCGGCGCAGGCGGGACGGTGCAGGAGATCTTCCAGGACGCGTGCGAGAACTACTACGCGACCGAGGACGCGATCGCGCCGATGGTGCTTGTCGGCCGCACGCACTGGACCGAGACGCTGCCCGCGTGGCCTCTGCTCCGGGCGCTCGCCCGGGGCCGCGCGATGGAGGCGCACATCCATCTCGTCGACACGGTCGACGAGGCCGCCGCGATCGTGCGGGCGGGCGTCGCGTGAGCCTGCCCGCTCCCGCGCCGTCCTGGCGCATGTGGCTGATGTGGACGATCGGCGTGGTCGGCTACGTGCTCGCGATCACCAACCGCACGTCGCTGTCCGCGGTCGGCGTCGACGCCCAGCATCGCTTCGACGCCGACGCCTCCACGCTCGCGATGTTCGCGGTGCTGCAGCTCGCGGTCTACGGCTTCATGCAGATCCCGGTCGGGCTGTGGCTCGATCGCTGGGGCGCGCGGCCCATCATGACGATCGGCATGGTCCTGATGGCGATCGGGCAGGTCGTCATGGCGCTGTCCCCCACGGTCGGAGTGGCGATCGCCGCCCGCATGCTCCTCGGAGCGGGCGACGCCGCGATCTTCCCCGGCGTGCTGCGCCTCATCGCGACGTGGTTCCCGGCGCAGCGCGGCTCGGTCATGATGCAGCTCACCGGCATCTTCGGACAGCTCGGGCAGGTCATCGCGATCGTGCCGCTGCCGCTCCTGCTGCACGCGACCGCGTGGGAGGTCGCGTTCGGCGCGCTCGCGGGCGGCGCGATCCTGTTCGCGGTGCTGATCGCGGCGCTCGTCCGCAATCACCCGCCGCAGCTGCCGGCCGACGTGTCGGTCAACACCGACACGGGCGCGATCACGGTCGTCACGAGCGCCATCGACACCCGGCAGGGCATCAGGGCGGCGTGGCAGCAGCCCGGCACCCGCCTGGCGTTCTGGACGCACTTCGCCACGCCGTTCGCGGGAACCGCGTTCGTGATGCTGTGGGGCATCCCCTACCTCACGGCCGGCGAGGGCCTGTCGTCGGGGCAGGCCGCCGCCGTGACGTCGGTGTACGTCGTGGCCGGCATCGTGCTGGGCCCGGTCGTCGGCACCTTCTCGGCGCGGCATCCGCACCTGCGCTCGCGCTATCTCGTGCTCCCCGCGGTCGCCGCGCAGCTGGCCGTGTGGGTGAGCGTGCTGCTGTGGCCGGGGACCGTCCCGATGTGGCTGCTGATCGTGCTGGTCGTGGCGCTCGCGATGGGCGGCCCCGCATCCATGGTCGCCTTCGACTTCGCGCGTGCGCACAATCCCGCGCACCGGCTCAGCACCGCGACCGGCGTCACGAACGTCGGCGGATTCCTCGCCGCCCTCATCGCGATCCTGTTCATCGGCATCGCGATGGACCTGCAGGGCGCCTCGCGACCCGAGAACTACACGGATGAGGCGTTCCGCTGGGCGTTCGCGACGCAGATCCCGCTGTGGATCCTGGGTGCCGCGATGATCGTGCGAGAGCGACGCCGCCTGCGCACGCCGCCCCGCGACGTGCGCCGCTGACGCCGACGCGACGCCGCGTTCTGGCACGATGAGGGCCGTGACGAACGACGCGCCCCTCCACCATCGCGCCCGCCGGATGCGCGGGCGCGATCCGCGCCAGGCGCACCGCGCGGCGACCCCGCTCGAGCTGCTGTACGACCTGACGTTCGTCGTGGCGTTCAGCCAGGCGGGCACGCAGGCCGCGCACCTGCTCGAGCTCGGGCACTTCGGCGCGGCCATCGCGGGGTTCGCGTTGGGGACCTTCGGTGTGACGTGGGCGTGGATCAACTACTCGTGGCTCGCATCCGCGTTCGACAACGACGACATCGTGTTCCGCATCGCGACCTTCGTGCAGATGGTGGGCGTGATCATCCTGGCGCTCGGCATGCCGCCGCTGTTCCACTCGATCGACGAGGGCCATCACCTCGACAACGTGCTCACGGTGACCGGCTACGTGGTGATGCGCATCGCCGGCATCGGGCTCTGGCTGCGGGTCGCGCGTCACGATCCGCAGCACCGCCGCACGGCGCTGACCTACGCCGCGCTGGTCGGCCTGATGCAGATCGGCTGGATCGTGCTGATCTTCGTCGACCCTCCGCTCGTCGTGGCGATCGCGCTGTTCGTCGCGCTCGGCGTCGCCGAGATGCTCGTCCCCCTCGTGGCGGAACGCCGCGGTGGCACCACGCCGTGGCATCCGCACCACATCGCCGAGCGCTACGGACTGCTCGCCATCATCACGCTCGGCGAGGTCGTGCTCGGCACGGTGCTGTCGGTCTCGGCGGTCGTCGAGGAGGAGGGATGGTCGCTCGCGGCGGGCGTGGTGGCGTTCGGCGGCACGGCGCTCGCGTTCGGCATGTGGTGGATCTACTTCACGTTGCCCTCGGCCGAGGTGCTCGCCGAGCGCCGCGGCCGCTCCTTCCCGTGGGGCTATCTGCACCTCGCGCTGTTCGCCGCACTCGCCGCGACCGGCGCCGGGCTGCACGTCGCCGCGGTGGCGATCCGGCGCGACGCGCACATCGACGACGTCACCGCGCTCCTGACGATCGTGATCCCGGTCGGCGTGTTCATCCTGGCCCTGTTCACGATTTACAGCGTGCTGCTGGGGCGCTTCGCCCCGCTGTCCGTGCTGCTGTTCGCGGGATCCGCCGTCGTGCTCATCGCGGCCGTGATCGCGGTCGCGGCGGGCGCGTCGCTGAGCCTCGGGATCGGAGTCGTCGCGCTCGCGCCCGTCGTGGTGATCGTCGGCTACGAGACGGTCGGCCATCGGCACCAGGCGGCCGCGCTCGCCGAGCTGAGGGCATAGCGCAGCCACGAGCTAGCGCAGCCGAACCTCCCGTGCAAGCACGCGCGGATGTCGGAGGCGGCTGACAGCATCGAGGCATGACTCGCCCCGGACCCGCCCG
>NZ_JAPSJA010000321.1 GCF_031178525.1 Microbacterium sp. | reverse complement strand
GGTCCGTCCAGAGCGCATCGCGCATGTCCACCGCGATCCGCCGGCCGTCCGATCGGGAGGGCGCACGGGCAGCGAGCGCGGCGGTCTCGGCCGCCGAGGACGCGCGCCGCACCGAGAAGCGTTCGACGCCCAGCGCCCACTGCAGCACATGCACGTGATGATCCCAGAGCCCCGGGATCAACCACGCGCCTCCGCCGTCGAGCACCGTGCCACGCCTCGGCAGAGCGCGGGCGGGCGCAATGTCGGCGATCTCGTCGCCCTCCACGAAGACGTCGTACAGCGCTTCCCCGTCGACACCGGCGAACGGCAGCATCTCGCGGCCTTCGCCGCCGATCCGCACGTCGGCGACGACGTCGACCCGCTCCCCTCGCGCGGTCATCCGGCGGCCCCCGCACGCGCCGCGGCACGAGCGTCCTGCGAGCGGCGCATCTCCTCCGCGAGGGACGGATTGCGGAACGGCCCGTCGCCCGCCAGCTCGGCGATGATCGTCTCGACGACCTCATCGGGGCGGTTCTGACTCAGCTTCCGCTTCGCGACGACCTTCGTGGGTGAGAGCCGGAAGCCCACGGTCCCCCGCTCGAGCTTCGTGACGAAGTCCGCGTCGTTGGGCCGCTCCCACATGAGACGAGGATCCGGCAGGCGCGACTCGAAGCGCGCGACAAGGCGATCCAGCACGGCGAGGTTCTCCTCCGGGCTGAGCAGCTCAGGCACGCCGCTGAGGTGCGCGGAGATGAAGTTCCACGTCGGCACGGCCGGGCCGTCGCCGTACCAGTTCGGCGAGATGTACCCGTGCGGGCCCTGGACGACAACGAGCAGCTCCCGGTCGCCGAGTCCGTGGATCGCATCGTCGGGACGACCCACGTGCCCCACGATCGTGAGGTCGTCGCGCGTCTCGTCGAGCAGGACGGCGTAGTGCGATGCCGTGAGCCCGTCCGGCGCGGCGCTCACCAGCATGACCCAGGGGTTCCGGTCGATGAGGCGGCGCAGTTCGGCCACATCCGTGAACGCGAAACTGGGGTTCTGGCGCATGGGTTCGATCGTACGGCGACGCGGCAGCGTGCCGCTCCGGCGCCCGTCAATCCGCCGACGGCTGCCAACGACGCACCCGGGACGCGGGCTCCGCCGCGCCCTCCTCCTCGATCCCCTGCAGGATGCGGCGGACGATCTCCTTGAGCTGGCGCCTCTGCGCACGACTGAGCCGGTCGAGGACCAGACGGTGCACCGTGTCGACGTGACCGGGGGTCGCCTTCCGAGCCGCCTCTCTCCCGGCGTCCGTGAGGATGGCCAGCGTCGAGCGGCCATCGGCGGGATCCGGTGCCCGGCGCAGCCAGCCACGTCGCTCGAGCCGCGTCACGGCCCGGGACAGGCGCGAGAGGGTGCTGTTCGCGTAGCCGGCGAGCACGCTCATCCGCAGCATCCCGCCGGGCGCGTGCATCAGCGCGTAGAGGACGCCGTATTCGAAGTGGGTGATCCCCGCCTCCTTCTGCAGCTGCGCGTCGAGCGCGGCCGGCAGCCACTCCAGCACCGTCGCCAGCCCCGCCCAGGTCTCGAGCTCCTCGCCCTCCAGGCCCTCGACGCGACCGAGATCCTCCATGGTCGAAGCCTACCCGGTCGACGTCTGATTTACTTGCTCAGTCAAGTCAATCGAAGGAAGAGGGAACCGAAATCATGGATCTGGGGTTGCACGGCAGACGTGCGTTCATCAGCGGTTCGACGCGGGGAATCGGGTACGCCATCGCCGAGGCGCTGCTGCGGGAGGGCGCTTCGGTGGTGATCCACGGCCGCGGCGCGCAGCGCGTCCAGAGCGCCGTCGCGGCGCTGGCGGACGGTGCACCCGGGGCGGACGTGACGGGCATCGCCGCCGACGTCGCCGATCCGGAGCAGTTCGATCGACTGCTGCGCCGGCTGGGGCACGTCGACATCCTCGTCAACAACGTCGGCGTCTTCGAGGTGGCGGACTTCGAGGACATCACGGATGCCGATTGGGAGCGCTACGTCCAGATCAACCTGATGAGCGGAGTCCGCCTGTCGCGTCACGTCCTGGCCCGGATGCGCGCCAACGGCTGGGGCCGGATCATCTTCATCTCGAGCGAATCCGGCGTGAACATCCCGGCGGACATGATCCACTACGGCACCACCAAGGCCGCGATGCTCGGCCTCGCGAACGGTCTGGCGAAGCTCACTCGCGGGACGGAGGTCACGGTGAACAGCATCCTGGGCGGTCCGACCTACTCCGACGGGGTCGCCCGAGCCGTCGAGCGCATCGCCGGGGAACAGTCGGTGGATCCGGCCGACCTCAAGCACGCGATCGCCGCCTCGAACAGGACCTCGCTGCTCGAGCGCTTCATCGACCCGTCCGAGATCGCGAGCCTCGCCCTCTACCTCGCAAGCCCCCTCTCCTCGGCGACCAACGGCGCCGCGCTCCGCGCCGACGGAGGGACGTTGACCGGCGTTCTGTAGACGCGAGCCGGGCGCCCGTTCAGGCGCCGTCGCGGTTCTGCTTCTCGCGCACTGCGGACCGAGCAGATCCGCCGCACGCACGTACGGGTCAG
>NZ_JAPSJA010000320.1 GCF_031178525.1 Microbacterium sp. | reverse complement strand
CCGTGCTGTTCCCCGACGCCACGGCCTACGACGATGCGAACGCCGGCGTGCGGCTTCTCGACGGTGTGCTCGACGTCACCGCGGCGAAGACCATCTCGCCCAGCTCCCTGCTCGAGAAGGACCGCGCGCTTCCGGTGAAGGTCGCGCTCGAGGCGACCGACGGCGACGCGACGGTGGCGACGCAGGAGGTCGTGATCGAGGACGTCGACCAGGACTTCTGGAGCCGCTTCCGCCTGGTCTCCGTCGACGGCGTGCAGCTGCCCCGTGGGGCCGACCAGGTGCGCGTCGACGTTCAGCACGACGGTGAGTGGGTCACGGGCACGCCCGCCGCGACCGGCGCGCTCCCGGACGTCCCTGCCGAGGAGATCACGGGTCTCCGCTTCGTGTTCACGCGTCCCGACGGCGGCGTGTTCTCCCGCACCGCCCCGCCCGAGGGCTGGACGGCGCGCGCCGATCTGACCGTCGCGCTGCGGGACGCGGTGCGCGGCACGGACGAGGAGATCGTGTTCCCCAGCACGGTGTCCAACGACATCACGACGCGCTCCTCGCGGGGTGACGCCGACGTCTATCCGGCCGTCGAGGATCGGGCATCCGATGACATCGCGCTGCTGACGGGCACGTACGCGCTGAGCGTCGAGAAGACGCCGCTGGACAACCGGCACACCGTCGAGGCGGGCCAGACCGTGCCGTGGACCCTGCGGTTCACGAACACCGGATCCGGCTACCTCGCGGTCGACCAGCTCGTCGACACGCTTCCCGCCTCCCTCGACGTCGACTTCTCCGAGGAGCCTGTCTACTCGACCTCCGAGGGCGGTCGCCTGTCGCTCGAGCCGACGTACAGCTACGACGCCGCCACGCGGAAGCTCTCGTTCGAGTGGCCCGCCGGCGCGACGCGCATGGCGCCCGGCGAGTCGTACTCGATCACGCTGGGCATCGTGCTCAAGCCCGGCCTGCGTCAGGACGAGCGGGCGACGAACGGGTTCGTGGTGACCACGGCCCAGCCGCTCAGCGCCTGCACGAACACGTCCGGCAACGGCCAGGGCGTGCAGCCCGGCCGCGCGGAGAACGCCTGCGGCACGACGAACTACGTCGAGCCCGTGCCGGGCGCCTCGCTCGCTGTCTACAAGGGCGTCAAGGGCGAGGTGAACGGCGAGCTGGTCGACGGCGCGGTGAACACCACCAACGCCGGCGGCTCCTGCTTCGCCGACGCCGAGGGCTACTACCGCACGCCGTGCGCCGCGAACACCGTGGTGGGCGCGACGGACGCGTGGAAGCTCGAGACCATCAACAGCGGCACCGACCCGTACACCTCGCTGGTCGTGGCCGAGCCGCTGCCCGTGCCGGGCGACGTGATGCTGGCCACCGGGTCGTCGCGAGGCTCGACGTTCCGCCCGATCCTGGACGGCGCCGCCGGTCTGCAGATCGACGCACCGGAGGGCACGACGATCGTCTGGCAGGTCTCCACCGGCGACGACGTCTGCGTGGGCGCGGACGGTCGCGCATGGCGCGACGACCCCACGTGCTCGGCCGACTCCTGGACCGACGCGACCGCCTTCTCGGGCGACTGGTCGGAGGTCACCGGCCTGCGCGTGCAGTTCGACTTCCGCACCGCGGCCGGCGGCGTGCTCGCACCCGGTGCCGGGGTGACGGTCCGCTACCAGACGGTCAACGCTCCCGCCACGGAGGAAGACCCGAGCCGCGCACCGATCGAGGTTCCGGTCGAGGACCAGTTCGCGTGGAATCAGTTCGGCGCACACGCCGTGCTGCAGAGCGGCCGCACCCTCGATCGCGCCCCCGTGAAGGCCGGCGTCACCCTGGTGGCGGGCGAGCTCGACGTCGCGAAGGTCGTCGAGGGCGAGGCCGCCGCCTACGCGCCGGCCGAGTTCCGTGTCGACGTGTCGTGCACGGCGGCGGGGACCTCGCTCGACCTCGGCCCGCAGGCGACGCTGAGCGTCGCGCCCGACAGGCCCGCCACCGTGACCGGCATCCCGCTCGGCGCAGAGTGCACGGTCGACGAGCAGGGTGAGGTGGGCGAGTTCGGCGAGACCCGTCGCTCCGGCCTGCCCGCCACCGTGCGCATCCTGCAGCCGGGCGACGCCCCGGACGAGCAGCGCGTCACCGTCGCGAACGCGTACGACTACGGCTCGCTGCGCATCTCGAAGGCGGTCGACACCGCGGCGACCGTCGGCGGATTCGGGCCGTTCGGCTTCGAGCTCTCGTGCACGACGAGCACGGGCCTCGCGGTGCAGCTGGCGGAGACCGACAGGGCGTTCACGCTCGCCGCGGGCGAGACCCGGACGATCACCGCCGGCACGATCCCCGTGGGATCGACGTGCGACGTGACGGAGATCGACTCCGACGAGGCCGCGTCCGTCTCCATCACGGGCGAGGGCGTTCAGGACGCCGGCGACGGCACCGCGCAGGTGCGGGTCGGGGCCGACAGCAGCGCGCTGGTCACCAACCGCTACGAGGCCGGCACGCTGTCGGTGCTCAAGACGGTCACGGGCGACGGCGCCGCCGACTACGGCGACGGGCCGTTCGCGGTGCGCGTGGTGTGCTCCTAC
>NZ_JAPSJA010000084.1 GCF_031178525.1 Microbacterium sp. | reverse complement strand
GACCTCCACGCGTGCGCCCAGGCCCGTGCCGTAGTCGGCCGGCACCGCGAGCACCGCGACCGCGCTCAGAACGCCGAGTCCGGCCGCGGGCCAGATGGACGCGGGCGAGTTGCCGCGATCGGGCATCACCCAGTGCCACAGCGCCGCCACGATGACCGCCGCCGTCCCCGCCACGAACGCATCTGAGAGCAGGGCGAGCAGGAGGATCACCACGGCGGCCACCGCGAGCGCGGCAGCCCGCGTGCGCCTCGATCGCCGCTGGAAGACGGTGCGCACGAGTGCGGCGGTGCCGACCGCGAGCAGCATCAGTCCGGCGACGATCATGCGTCCATCCTGCCGAGGGGCTCCGACATCCGCCGGTCGGCGCGCGGGCTAGAGACCGAGCGCGTGCACGGCCGCCTGCGACCGGGTGACGAGCTCTGCGCGCTGCTCGGCGACGCGCTCCGGCGCCGTCCCGCCCACGCCCGTCCGGCTCGCGACCGACCCGCCGATCGTCAGCACCTGCCGCACGTCGGGGGTCAGATGCCGCGAGACCCGTGCGAGCAGCTCGTCCGAGGCGTCCTCTAGACCGATGCCGTCCTGCTCGCACGCCCGCACGAGCGCGCCCGAGATCTCGTGCGCGTCGCGGAACGGCACCCGGCGCTTCACGAGCCACTCGGCGACGTCCGTCGCGAGCGAGAAGCCCTGCGGAGCCAGCTCGGCCATCCGATCGGCGTCGAAGCGCAGGGTCGCGACCATTCCGGTGAAGGCCGGGAGCACGACCTCGAGCGTGTCGACCGAGTCGAACACGGGCTCCTTGTCCTCCTGCAGGTCGCGGTTGTACGCCAGCGGCAGGCCCTTGAGGGTCGTGAGCAGCCCGGTCAGATTGCCGACGAGGCGACCGGCCTTGCCGCGCGCGAGCTCGGCGATGTCCGGGTTCTTCTTCTGCGGCATGATGCTCGACCCGGTCGAGTAGCCGTCGTCGAGCGTCACGAAGCCGAACTCGCGCGTGTTCCAGAGGATGATCTCCTCGGCGAACCGCGACAGGTCGATGCCGATCTGCGCCGCGATGAACGCGAACTCGGCGACGACGTCGCGCGCGGCGGTGCCGTCGAGCGAGTTCTCGGCGGGACGGTCGAGGCCGAGCTCGGTGGCCACCAGCTGCGGGTCGAGCCCGAGCGTCGACCCGGCGAGCGCGCCCCCGCCGTACGGGGACACGGCGGCGCGGGCGCGCCAGTCGCGCAGGCGCTCGAGGTCGCGCACGAGCGGCCAGGCGTGCGCCTGGAGGTGATGTGCGAGCAGCACGGGCTGCGCGTGCTGCAGGTGCGTGCGGCCGGGCAGGATGACGTCCGGGTGCGCGTCGGCCTGCGCGACGAGCGCGTCGATGAGGGCCAGCACGTCCTTCGCGATCGCGCGGGCGTGGTCGAGCAGGTACATCCGCACGAGCGTCGCGATCTGGTCGTTGCGGCTGCGGCCCGCGCGCAGGCGGCCGCCCAGCTCGGGACCGACGACCTCGATCAGCGCGGCCTCGAGCGCGCCGTGCACGTCCTCATCGCCCGGACGCGCCTGCAGCGACCCGTCCTGGATGCCGCGCGAGAGCGCATCCAGGCCCTCGTGCATCCGGCGCTCCTCGTCGGCCTCGAGGTAGCCGGCTGCGGCGAGCGCCTTGGCGTGCGCGTGCGAGCCCGCGATGTCGTACAGGGCAAGGCGCCAGTCGAAGTGCGTCGAGCGGCTCAGCTCCTGCAGTTCGGGCGAGGGCCCGGTCGCGAAGCGCGCGCCCCAGAGCGCACCCTCATTGGTTCCGTGCTGCTCGGGCTGGTCCGCGTCGCTCATGGCTTCCAGCCTATCGAGCGGCGTCGGTGCGGCCGTGCGCGATGTCCTTCGGCCCGGCGGTCGCGATCCTCGCGAGCAGCCACTCGAGCGGGCCGCGCCCGAGCAGCAGGGTCCACAGCGTGCACCCGACGATCGTGGCGATCGTAAGCGGCCAGAACGGCTCGAGCGCCCGGAAGGCGGCGAGCTCGGACCCGTGCACGCCGGCCGGTGGCTGCAGCATTGCCCACGCGACGAGCTGCGCGGTGTAGGCGGTGAGCGGCATGGCACCCACCGCGCGCAGCGGCAGCGCGAGCCAGCGCACCGGCGTGGCGCAGAGCAGCGTGCACACGCCGATCGTCGCGATCGCGAATCCGCCCGAGCCGATCGCCTCCCCCACGCCGCTCGAGTGGGCGGTGCTCGACAGCGCCACGCCCCACAGCGAGTCGGCCGGCGCGAGCAGCGCCCAGCGCCCGATCACGCCGTAGCCGACGCCCGCCAGCACGACGCCGGCCCCTGTCAGCAGCCCCGCCGTGAGCGGGCGCGAGAACGCGAGCCTGCCGACGCCGATGCCGGCGATCAGGAACGCGGCCCAGAGGAGGAACGGGTAGTGCCACCCGAGCACATGCGCGACCGTCTGGCCGAGCGGCCGATCCCAGCCGTCCCACGAGTCGATCGCGAACACCGCGAACGGCATCGTGACGGCGACCGCCGCCGCGACGACGAAGAGCCGGGCGACGCCGGCGCGCAGCAGCGGCAGCGTGAGGAGGAACAGGATCGCGTACGCGGGCAGGATGACGAGCACCGGCGTCTCCAGCACCACGAGCAGGATCCCGAGGAACCAGATGCAGCCGGCGCGCAGGGCGATGCGGACGCGCGCGTACGTCATCGGCCTGCCCTCGAACGGCTGCGCGCCGCCCGTCACGATCGCGAGCGAGACGCCGGCGAGCGTCGCGAACAGGATGGACGAGCGCCCGTTGACCACGTCGGTCCACGTGCCCGGATCGCTCCACTCGAAGGCGGTGATGTCAAGCAGGTGCGCGGCGAACATGCCGATCACGGCGAGCCCGCGCGCGAGGTCGATCCCGGGCTCGCGGCCCGGTCCCTCCACGCGCGCGAGGTTCGCCGCGAGGCGGCCGGTCAGCCCGCCGCTGCGGCGCGGAGTCAGGGCTGACGCAGCAGCCACACCAGCAGCGCCTTCTGCGCGTGCAGGCGGTTCTCGGCCTCGTCCCAGATCACGCTCTGCGGGCCGTCGATCACCTCGGCGTCGACCTCGTAGCCACGATCGGCGGGAAGGCAGTGGATGAAGATGGCCTCCGGATCGGCGACCGACATCGTCTCCTGCGTGACCTTGTAGGCGCCGAGGTCGCGCAGGCGCGCGAGCTTCTCCTCCTCCTTGCCCATCGAGACCCAGGTGTCGGTGACCACGACGTCGGCGCCGGCGCCCGCCTCGAGCGGATCGGTCAGCAGCGTGACCGATCCCCCCGTCTCGGCGGCGATCCGGTCGGCGTCGGCGATCACGTCCTCGCGCGGCGCGTAGGCCTCAGGCGATGCCACCCGCACGTGCATGCCGGCGGTCACACCCGCGAGCACGTACGAGTGCGCCATGTTGCTGCGCCCGTCGCCGAAGAACGACAGGGTGAGGCCGGCGAGGGCGCCCTTGTGCTCGCGGATCGTGAGCAGGTCGGCGAGCAGCTGACACGGGTGGAAGTCGTCGCTCAGCGCGTTGACCACGGGCACGACGGTGTCCTTCGCCATCTCCTCGAGCCCCGCCTGCGCGTACGTGCGCCACACGATCGCGGCGACCTGCCGCTCGAGCACGCGCGCGGTGTCGGCGGGCGTCTCCTTGCCGCCGAGCTGGCTGTTCGCCGTGGAGATGATGAGCGGCGAGCCGCCGAGATCCGCGATGCCGACCGCGAAGGACACGCGGGTCCGGGTCGAGGACTTGTCGAAGATCACCGCGACCGTCTGCGGCCCCGCGAGGCTCTTGTCCGCCCAGCGGTCCTTCTTGAGCCGCGCCGCGAGATCCAGGATCTCTGACTGCTCGGCGGGCGTGATGTCGTCGTCGCGCAGGAAGTGGCGGGTCATGCGGGGGTCTCCGGGTTCTGGGTGGCGGCGACTTCGGCGAGGGCCTCGCCGAAGATCTCGAGGAACTGCGCGACCTCGTCGTCGCCGATCGTGTAGGCCGGCGCGATGCGGATCGCGTCGTCCGTGGGAGCGTTCACGATCAGGCCGCGCGCGTGCGCCGCGGCCCGCACGCCCGCCGCGACCGGAGCGCTCAGGCGGATGCCGATCAGCAGCCCCGCACCGCGCGTGCCGGCAACGAGGGGAAGGCCCTCGACGCCGGCACGCAGCTCCTCGCCGCGCGCCGTGACGTTCGCGAGGAGATCCCGGTCCTCGATCTCCTGGATCACGGCGTTCGCGACCGCGCTGGCGAGCGGATTGCCGCCGAACGTCGAGTTGTGGGTTCCGGGGTAGAACAGGTCGCTGGCCGCGCCGAACGTCACGAGAGCACCGAGCGGGAAGCCCGCCGCGATGCCCTTCGCGAGCGTGATGGCATCGGGCGCGATGCCCTCGGCCTGGTACGCGAACCAGTGCCCCGTGCGCCCCATGCCCGTCTGCACCTCGTCGAGGATGAGCAGCGCGCCATGGGCCGTCGTCAGCTCCCGCGCACGGCGCAGGTAGCCGTCCGGCAGCGGCAGCACGCCCGCCTCGCCCTGGATCGGCTCGACCACGAGGGCCGAGACGCGCTGGTCGCCCGCGAACAGCGCCTCGAGCGCGTCGAGCGTCGGGGCGATGTGCGCGACCCCGGGGATCAGCGGACGGAACGGATCCTGGTACGCGGCCTTCGGGGTGAGTGCGAGCGCACCGGTCGAGCGGCCGTGGAAGGCGCCCTCGAGGCTGACGATGAGGCCATCCCTGTCGTGCAGGCGGGCCAGCTTGATCGCGGTCTCGTTCGCCTCGGTGCCGGAGTTGGCGAGGAACACACGGCCCTGCTCCCCCGTGCCGGCCAGCTGCTTCAGCCGCGCCGCGAGCTCGAGCTGCTGCGGCGTGGCGAAGTAGTTCGACACGTGCGAGAGCGTCGCCGCCTGACGCGCGACGGTCTCCGCGAACACCGGATGCGCGTGTCCCAGCGCGTTGACGGCGATGCCGCCGAGGAAGTCGAGATAGCGCGTGCCCTCGACGTCCCAGACGTACGATCCCTCGCCGCGCTCGAGCAGCGCGAGGCGGCCGCCGAGGCTCATCAGGTCGCGCGCGGCGACACCCTGCCAGTCCGTCGTCGTGCCGTCGGGCTTCGTCCTGGTCACTTCGCTCCCTCGCTCCCCGTGGTCGGCGAGGCCGACACCTGCGTTCCGATTCCCTTGCTCGTGAACAGCTCCACCAGCACCGAGTGCTGCACGCGGCCGTCGATGATCGCGGCGGCGCCGACGCCGCCCTCGACCGCGTCCAGGCAGGCCTGCATCTTCGGGATCATGCCCGACTCGAGCCGCGGCATCATCTCGCGCAGCTCGTCCGCCGTGAGGTGCGACACCAGCGAGTCGCGGTTGGGCCAGTCGGCGTACAGCCCGGCGACGTCGGTCAGCACGACGAGCTTGCGGGCCTTGAGCGCGATCGCGAGCGCGGCGGCGGCCGCGTCGGCGTTCACGTTCAGGGAGTGACCGGGGTGATCGAGGTCCGGCGCGATGCTCGAGACGACCGGGATGCGCCCGGCGTCCAGGTGATCCAGGACCGCGGTCGGATCGACCTTCACGACATCGCCCACGCGGCCGAGGCTCTCCTCGACGCCGTCGATCACGACGCCGCGCCTGCGGCCGCCGAACAGGCCGGCGTCCTCGCCGCTCAGACCCGTCGCGAGCGGGCCGTGCGAGTTGATCTTGGCCACGAGCTGCGGGTTGATGTGACCGGTCAGGACCATCCGCACGACGCTGATCGCCTCCGTGCTGGTGACGCGGTAGCCGCCCTTGAACTCGCTCGGGATCGCCAGGCGGTCCAGCATGCTGGAGATCTGCGGACCGCCGCCGTGCACGACGACGGGACGCACGCCCACGTACCGGAGGTACGCGATGTCCTGGGCGAAGGCATCCTGCAGCTCCTCGCTGATCATCGCGTTGCCGCCGTACTTCACCACGACGATCTGGTCGCGATACTTCTTCACCCAGGGCAGCGACTCGATGAGGGTCGCCGCCTTCGCGGCCGCCTCCTCGGGGCTGGTGTCCTGCAGGTCTACCGCCTGCTTGCTGCTGTCGCTGGTCATGAGGAGTAGGCGCTGTTCTCGTGCACGTAGTCGTGGGTCAGGTCGTTGGTGCGGATGATCGCGGTCGCGTCGCCCGCACGGAGGTGGATCAGGACGTGGGTCGCGCGCGACGTCAGGTCGACCTCCTCGCGCGGCCGGTCCGGTCCGCCCTTCGTGCACACGCGCACGCCGTTCATCGACACGTCGACGTCATACGGATCGAACGCGGCCTGCGTCGTGCCGATGGCCGCGAGCACGCGACCCCAGTTCGGGTCGTTGCCGAAGATCGCAGCCTTGAACAGGTTGTTGCGGGCGACGGATCGGCCCACCTCGACCGCGTCGTCCTCGCTCGCCGCTCCCACGACCTCGATCGTGATGGCGTGGCTCGCGCCCTCGGCGTCGTCCTGGAGCTTGGCCGCGAGCTCGTCGCAGAGCTCGACGAGAGCGGTGCGGAAGGCTGCCTCGTCGGGCTCGACCCCGCTCGCGCCGCTGGCCAGCAGCGTGACCTGGTCGTTCGTCGACATGCAGCCGTCCGAGTCGAGCCGGTCGAAGCTCACGCGCGTCGCCGCGCGCAGGTGCGCGTCGAGCTGCGACGCCTCGAGCACCGCGTCGGTCGTGATCACGACGAGCATCGTCGCCAGGCCCGGCGCGAGCATGCCCGCGCCCTTCGCCATGCCGCCGATCGTCCATCCGTCGCCCCGGCGCACGACCGTCTTCGCGACCGTGTCGGTGGTCATGATCGCCGCAGCCGCGTCCTCGCCGCCTTCGGCGCTGAGGGCCGCGATCCCCCGCTCCGTGCCGTCGAGCACCTTCGCACGGAACTGCTCGTCGCCGAAGCCGATCAGCCCCGTCGAGCAGACGAGCACGTCGCCCGCGCTGACGCCGAGCAGCTCAGCCGCCTTCTCGGCGGTCTGATGCGTGGTCTGGAAGCCGAAGTCGCCCGTGAAGCAGTTCGCGCCGCCCGAGTTGAGCACGACGGCCTCGACCACGCCATCGGCGATCGCCTGCTGCGACCACAGGATCGGGTTGGCCTTCGCGCGGTTGCTCGTGAACACCGCGGCGCCCGCCTTGAGCGGCCCGCGGTTCACGACCACTGCGACGTCCTTCGCGCCCGTCGACTTGAGGCCCGCGACGACGCCCGCCGCCTCGAACCCTCCTGCTGCGGTCACACTCACGGGGCCACTCCGTTCACGCTGAGCGCGCGGCCCTCCGGCAGGCCGAGCGCGATGTTCATCGACTGGATCGCGGCTCCCGCCGTCCCCTTCGTCAGGTTGTCCACGGCCGTCACGACGACCACGCGGCCCGCGGCCCGGTCGATCGCGAGGCCGATCAGGGCCGTATTGGCGCCGACGACATCGGCCGTGCGCGGCATCTGCCCCTCGGGCAGGAGCTGCACGAACGTCTCGTCGCCGTAGGCGTCCTGCCATGCCCGGCGGATCTGCTCATCCGTTGCGCCCTCGGCGATCCGCGCGCTGCTCGTCGCGAGGATGCCGCGCGCCATCGGGACGAGCACGGGCGTGAACGAGATCCGCGGATCGACCGCACCCGCCTCGCGCAGCGCCTGCTGGATCTCCGGGATGTGCCGGTGCGATCCGCCGACCGCGTACGGGCTGGCGGATCCGAGGATCTCGCTCGCCAGCAGATTCGGCTTGAGGCTCTTGCCGGCGCCGGAGGGCCCGACCGCCAGCACGCTGACGATGTCGGACGGATCGATCACGCCCGCCGCGACACCCGGCACGAGGCTCAGGCTCACGGTCGACGCGTTGCAGCCAGGGGCCGCGATGCGCGTCGCGCCGGCCAGCCGGTCACGCTGCCTGCCGGCTCCGACGATGAGCTCCGGCACGCCGTATGTCCACGGCTCGTTGAAGTCGCCGCCGTAGAAAGCGTCCCAGTCGCCCTTGCCCGTGAGACGGTGGTCCGCGCCGCAGTCGATCACGAGCTTCACGTCGGTGAGGGCGTCGGTGTACTGGCCCGACTGGCCGTGCGGCAGCGCGAGGAACACGATGTCGTGCCCCGAGAGGATCTCCGGGGTCGTGTCCTGCAGCGTGAGGTGCGCGAGCGAGCGCAGGTGCGGCTGGTGTGCGATGAGCGGCTGACCGGCGTTCGAGTGCGCGGTGACCGTGCGGATCTCGACGTCGGGGTGGTCGGCGAGCAGGCGCAGCAGCTCGCCTCCTGCATAGCCAGAAGCGCCGGAGACGGCGACCGAATAGGTCATGATTCCACCTTAGATGTCCGTGAGCAGAGGGCCGGAGACGGCGACACCGCTCGGCCCGGTGGGCCTGCTCGATCGCGCTCAGGCGCGAGAGCTCAGCGGCGTCGCCGAGATTCGGCGGCCACGCGGACGTCGGCGCAGGGCGATGCCCCGGGTGGGGTGCAGGATCGCCTCGCGCATGCGGCGAGCGTAGCAGAACCCTCATGCGCGACGTACGGTGGGGCGATGGGCGACCGGGCCGGGCGGGATCGCGCCGACGAGCGTCAGGTGATGCTCGAGTGGCACATCCGGGCGCGTGGGATCGAGGATCCCCGCGTGCTCGAGGCGATGGCCGCCGTACCCCGCGAGCGGTTCCTGCCGCCGTCCGTCGCTGCCGACGCCTACGCCGACTCGCCGCTGCCGATCGGGCACGGACAGACCATCTCGCAGCCGTACATCGTGGCGCTCACGGCGGAGGCGGGGCTGCTGAAGCCCGGAGACCGCGTGCTCGACGTCGGGACCGGTTCCGGCTACGCGGCGGCGGTCTACGCGGCGATCGGGGCCGAGGTCTGGTCCATCGAGTTCGTGCCGGAGCTCGCGGAGCAGGCGCGTGTGGCGCTCACCGCCGCCGCGGTGGAGCACGTGCACGTGGTCACGGGCGACGGGACACTGGGGCTCCCCGACCACGCGCCGTTCGACGCCATCCTCGCCGCCGCGGCGGGGCCCGACATCCCGGCGCCGTGGATCGACCAGCTCGCCGACGGCGGACGCATCGTCATGCCGCTCGAGCGGAACCTCGGCTGGCAGCAGCTCGTCCGTGTCACGCGGCACGGGGACGAGACGACGCTCGACGACCTGGGTGCCGTGCGCTTCGTCCCGCTGCGCGGCGAGCACGGCCTGCGCTGAGCGCCGCAGGTTCGCGCCCCGCACGGCCGCGAGACCTCATCCGCGCCGCGAGTCATCGCCCTGCGTCGATGACTGGTGGTTCAGATGAGGTCTCGCGGATCCGACGGGACCGGACGGGCCGCGGCTACTCGCGGAGCGTCGCACCGTGGCGCTCGGCCGCGAGGGCGACGCCGGCCAGCTTCGCCTCCGTCGCCTCGGCCGCCGTGAGCGTGCGGTCGGGCGCGCGGAAGCGCAGCGCGAAGGTCAGGCTCTTCGAGCCCTCCGGGATGCCCTGGCCGCGGTAGTCGTCGACGAGGCGGAGGCTCTCGAGCAGGTCGCCGGCGCCCTCGACGAGCGCGGCGCGCAGCGCGGCGGCCGGCAGCGCGGTGTCGACGACGAGGGACACATCCTGCGTCGCTGCCGGGTAGGTGGACAGCGACGCCACCGTCACGCGCTCCCCCGTGTCCTGCAGGATGGCGTCGAGGTCGAGCTCGACGACCGTGACGCGACCGGGCAGGTCGGCGTCGGCAGCGACGGCGGGCAGCAGCTCGCCGACGTAGCCGATCTCGGTGCCGTTCACGGTGAGCAGGCCCGTGCGTCCCGGGTGCAGCGCCGCACGCTCGCCCTGCGCGACCGCGATCTCCACGCCCGCTGCGGCGGCGATCACCCGCACGGCGTCGAGGGCCACCTCGAGACCCGCGGCCTCGGCCTCACGGCCCGGCTGCTTCGGCGCGACGGCGCCCGCGAGCAGCAGCGCGACGTGGCGCGGCTGCGGCGGGATCGACGCGTCGAGCCGCGCGAGCGTCTCGGCATCCGGTCGCACCGCGAGGGGCGGGATGGTCGAAGTGCCGTACTCGACGCCCGGCTGGGGCAGGAAGACGGTGCCGATCTCGAACAGCGCCAGGTCGGTGTGACCGCGCGACACGTTGCGGTGCGCGATCTGCAGCAGGCCCGGGACCAGCGAGCGACGCAGGAACGGCGCCTGGCCGTCGAGCGCGTTCGCGAGCTTGACGCTGGGCAGGTGCGCTCCGGTCGCCGAACCGTGGAGGTCGTTCTGCTCCTCCGTCGTGAACGGGAACGCGGGCGTCTCGACGAAGCCCGCGGCCGCGAGCGCGTTCGCGACACGGCGGCGCCCCTGCTGCGCGGGGGTCAGTCCGCGGCCGGA
>NZ_JAPSJA010000319.1 GCF_031178525.1 Microbacterium sp. | reverse complement strand
CGTGGCGTTCGCGGTCGCCTGAGTCGCGTCAGAAGCGGGCGACCGCCTGCACGCCGAGCATCGCGAGCACGCCGAACACGATGCCCCACAGGATGATCGAGATCACCTGCCAGAGGATGACCGCGTTCCGCGACGCGCCGAAGCCGACGATCGCGGCCGACGTGATCTGGCTCGGCAGCACGAGCTGACCCAGCAGGCTGACGCCCGGCACCCCGAACCGCTCGAAGCGCTCCTTCAGCTTCGCGCGGCGCGGCGAGAGGGCCGGAGCCTCGCGGTTGCGGGTCGCCGCCTTCCGCACGCCGTGGGCGGTGAGCACGAAGATCAGCATCGAGATCACGTTGCCGATGATCGCGGCGGGCACCGCGATCCAGGGCGACAGGCCCGCGAGCACGCCGACGAATGAGCCGAAGTACGACTCGATGAAGGGGATCGCACCGAGCAGGATCACCCCCAGCCACTGGAGTGCGGGCGGCAGCGATTCGGTGAACGTCTGCAGGCTGTCGAGCACGGGGGTTCTCCTCTGTTCGGCGGTCTGCTTCGATGCTAGGAACGCCGGCGCTGCCGGCGCCTCCCCCGCTCGGGGGATCTGGATCCGCCTGCCGGAGGATCCGCGCCCCCTGCCGCTGGCTACGCTCGGGAGCATGAAGTTCAGTCTGTGGCTCCCCGCGAACCTGCCCTGGCGCGACCTCCACGCCGCCGCGACCCATGCCGCCGGCGCGACGTCCGGCCCCGCGCGGTGGCGCGGTCTCTGGCTCGAGGACCACTTCATGGACAACACGCCGGAGCCCAACGACGGTGCGCGGGGCGAGTGCCTGACGCAGCTGACGGCGCTCGCGGCGACGGTGCCGGATGTCCGGATCGGATCCCTCGTGCTCGGCAACACGTACCGTCACCCGGCCGTCGTCGCCAAGCAGGCGGCGGCGCTCAGCGACATCGCGGACGGGCGGTTCGTGCTCGGTGTGGGCGCCGGTTGGCAGGAGAACGAGCATCGCGCGTTCGGCCTGGAGTTCGGCGACGTGCCGAGCCGCATCCGCTGGTTCCGCGAGGCGCTGCAGGTGTGGACGTCGCTGCGGGATGACGCGTTCACCGACTTCGAGGGCGAGCGCTACCGGCTCGAGCACGCCTCCCTGAACCCCAAGCCGCACGCGACCCTGCCGATCCTGATCGGGGGCAAGGGCGAGAAGGTCATGCCGAAGCTCGTCGCGCGTTACGCGGACGAGTGGAACATGTGGTCGACGCCCGAGGTGTTCGCGCAGAAGAACCGGATCTTCACCGCTGCGCTCGAGGACGCCGGGCGCGAGTCGGCCTCGCTGTGGCGCACGACGCAGGCGCTCGTGTTCTTCGACGACAGGGCGCGCGCCGACGAGATCGCCGCCCAGGGGCGGCCGGCCATCGGCGGCAGCGCCGGCGAGATCGTCGACATGATGGGCGCGTATTCAGAGGCCGGCGTGGATGAGTTCATCCTGCCCCTGACGTCGCTGCGCGACGTGGCGAAGATCGACGACCTGGGCGACCGGTTCCTGATGGACGTCGCCGCGCTGGTCGCCTGAGACGCCGGTTGCCCCGAAGTGCCGTCATCCGGCCCTGGTTCGCGGCACTTCGGGGCAAGTCAGATCGCGAAGGTCGCGACGATCGCGGCCTCGACGTCGAGCTCCGGCGTCGTGAAGGCGATACCGGAGGCCTCCGAGCGGGCGAACATCGGCAGACCGGGGCCGCCGCCGTGCATCTGGCGCTCGGAGACGCTCGTGAGCACCGGCTCCGCAGGCCCGTCGGGCCGGATCGCGGCCGCATAGGACCGCGCGCGGCGCACCGCATCCTGCACCGCGCGGCCGCGAGCCGCATCGAGAAGGCCCTCCCGCGTGTCGTCCGAGAGCTCCCACCGCACGGGTTGCACGCCGAGATCCGCGCGCGCGGCGAAGGCGGCCACGTCGGCGGCGAGCGCGGCGAGATCGGTGAACGTGATCGTGATCGTCGACGAGAGGTGGTGGACCGGTGTGCTCCGCTGATCCGGTCCCGCGCCGGGGCCGTCGGTCCACGCCCAGGGGCTGCCGACCTCGAAGCCGACCGCGACGCCAGCCTCCCGGCGCTGTCGAGCGACGTCGGCGAGCTCTCCGTGGACGTGCGCGTGACGCCGTACGACGTCGTCCCGATCCTCGCCGTGCACCGCGATGTCGAGCGCGAGCACCCCGCGCTCGGCCCGCTGCGTCAGGCGGTGCGTTCCCTCGACCGTGATGGTGACCATGGGCGGAGCCTATTCGCCGCCGACGCCGCGCGAGTGGATCCGGTCAGGCGGTGACGACCTGCGCGGTGCCGATCTGCGCGTCCGGACCCATCTCGTCCGCGATGCGACGGGCCTCCTGGATCAGCGTCTCGACGATCTCGGCCTCGGGCACGGTCTTGATGACCTCGCCCTTGACGAAGATCTGGCCCTTGCCGTTGCCGCTCGCGACGCCGAGGTCGGCCTCGCGTGCTTCGCCGGGTCCGTTCACGACGCAGCCCATGACGGCGACGCGCAGCGGGACCGTGACGTCCTTGAGCCCCTCCGTGACGTTCTCGGCGAGCGTGTAGAC
>NZ_JAPSJA010000318.1 GCF_031178525.1 Microbacterium sp. | reverse complement strand
TGGGGATCACGTTCCCCGGCACGCCGCTGCGCCGCTCCGAGGTCGTCGGCATGCCGCTGCGCCGCGAGATCGTGGAGCTCGACCGAGTGAGGCGCCGCGCCGAGGCCGCGGACTTCTTCGGCCTCGACCCCGAGAAGAAGACGTTGCTCGCCTTCGGCGGCTCGCTGGGAGCCCGGCGGATCAACGAGGCGCTCGCGGGATCGTGGCGCGACATCCTCGACGCGGGCTGGCAGCTGCTGCACGCCACGGGCGAGCGGTCGGACCTCGAGGACCCGGGCGTCGACGGGTACGCCATGGTCCGCTACCTCGACCGGATGGACCTCGCGTTCGCGCTCGCCGACCTGATCGTCTCGCGCGCCGGCTCCTCCACGGTGAGCGAGGTCGCGGCGCTCGGCATCCCCGCCGTCTACGTGCCGTACGCCGTCGGCAACGGCGAGCAGCGGCTCAACGCGTCGTCGTCCGTGTCGGCCGGCGCCGCGCTCCTGATCGACGACGCGGCCTTCACCCCCGACCGGGTGCGGTCCGAGATCGTGCCGCTGCTGCGCGACGACCAGCGACTGGGGCGCATGGCGGCGGCCGCGGAGACCGCCGGTACGCGTCACGGCACCGCGAACGTCATCGCCCAGCTCGACCGGGCGCTCGGACGGGTGCTCTGACGCGCCGTCCGCCCGCGCGCCGACGGCCGCGTGCCGCAGGCCCGACTTAGACTCGTAGGGCCATGATCAGACCCGACCTCAGCACCCCGATCCCCGCCGACATCGGCGCGGCGCACTTCATCGGCATCGGCGGATCCGGCATGTCGGGACTCGCCCGCATGTTCCTCGCGCGCGGCGTGAATGTCTCCGGGTCCGATCGGTCCGACAGTCAGAACCTGCGGGAGCTGGCGGCACTGGGCGCGCGCGTGCACGTCGGACACGACGCGGCGAATCTCGGCGACGCCGACACCGTGATCTTCTCCGGCGCGATCTGGCCCGAGAACCCCGAGTACCTTCTCGCGAAGGAGCGGGGCCTGCCGATCATCCATCGCTCGCAGGCACTGCACTGGCTGATCGGCGGTCGGCGCCTCGTCGCCGTCGCCGGAGCTCATGGAAAGACCACGTCGACCGGCATGATCGTCACCGGCCTGCGCGGACTCGGTGCCGACCCCAGCTTCGTCAACGGCGGCGTGATCGCGGGCCTCGGCGTCTCGAGCGGCACCGGGGCCGATGAGCTGTTCGTGATCGAGGCCGACGAGTCGGACGGGTCGTTCCTGCTCTACGACACGTCGATCGTCCTGATCACGAACGTCGACGCCGATCACCTCGACCACTACGGCTCGCACGAGGCCTTCGACGCCGCGTTCGTGCGGTTCGCCGACGCCGCGCGCGAGGCGGTCGTGATCTCCTCCGACGACGAGGGGGCGCGCCGCGTCACCGCCGGACTCGGTCACGCCAACGTCGTGACGTTCGGCAAGGCGGAGGACGCCGACGTCCGGATCACGGACATCGTGACTGAGGGTCCCGTCGCATTCACGCTCACGTTCAAGGGACGCAGCGCGTCCGGTCGCCTCGCGGTGCCGGGCGAGCACAACGCGATCAACGCCGCGGGCGCCGTCGCCGTGCTGGTGTCGCTCGGCCACGAGCTGGAGCCCGCGGTGGATGCCGTGACGGCCGGCTTCGAGGGGACCGTGCGCCGCTTCGAGCTTCACGGCACCGAGCGCGGCGTGCGCGTGTACGACGACTACGCGCATCACCCGACCGAGGTCGCCGCGGCGCTGTCCGCCGCCCGCACGGTCGTCGGCGGCGGCCGCATCATCGCGCTGCACCAGCCCCACACGTACTCGCGCACGCAGCTGATGGCGGGCGAGTTCGCGCACGTGCTCGAGGAACTCGCGGACCACACGGTCGTGCTCGACGTGTACGGCGCGCGGGAGGATCCCATCCCCGGTGTCACGGGCGAGCTCGTCAGCGGCGCCTTCCATGACGCCGAGCGCGTGCACTTCGTCGCCGACTGGCAGGAGGCCGCCGAGTACACGGCCTCCGTCGCCCGCGACGGCGACTACGTGATCACGCTGGGCTGCGGCAACGTGTACCAGATCATCCCGCAGGTGCTCGAATCCCTCCGGGGCGGGACGCCGCGGGGCGCGAGCGAGAAGCCCGGCGCCCGCGACGCACAGAGCGAGCGCAGCGAGTCGACGTGAGGCGACCGGGTCCGCTGCCTCCCCCCGACGAGCGCATCGAGCGTCGCCCCCTCGCGGATCCGGAGGGCCTGCCCCCGATCGACGACGAGCCGCGTCGGCGTGCCGCGCTGCTGCCGTTCCGCAGGCATGCCGGGACGGACGACGAGCCGCTCGACTCCTCCGAGCACCTCGACGACGCACCGACGGATCCGGAAGAGCCGAGCGGGGAGCGGGCGACCGGATGGGCGGACGTGTGGCGCGCCACGCGCGCACGCCGGCGGGCGCTGCGCTCCGAGATCCGCCGCTTCACGGCGCGGTCACGTCGACGCCGCACCATCTGGCTCGTGTCGCTCGGGGCGCTGCTGCTGCTGGTGGTGGGCAGCGTCGGCGCGGCCTACAGCCCCCTGTTCGCGGTGCAGCGCATCACGGTGAC
>NZ_JAPSJA010000083.1 GCF_031178525.1 Microbacterium sp. | reverse complement strand
ATGCGCGCGTCGATGCGGCCGAGCTCGGCCTCCCACTGCTCGAGCTCGCCGCGCCAATGGCGCACGTGGTCGTCGAAGAACGCACGTGCCGCGGGCGGCGAAGCGGCCTCGAGGTACGCGGCCTTGAGGCTCGCGGGCTCGCGCACGCGCGTGTAGGCGAGCGGCTCCTCCATCCAGCCGACGTACGCCCGCTCGCCGTCCTCGGTGAGGTGATAGACGCGGCGCGTGCCGCGCTCGCCGCGGGGCTGGTCCTCGCCGACCACGAGCCCCTCGCTCTCCATCTTCCGCAGCTCGGGGTAGATCTGGCTGTCCGGCGCGTGCCACAGGTGCCCGACCGACACCTGGAACTGCTTCTGCAGGTCGTATCCCGACAGCGGCCCGACGCGCAGCAGCGCCATGAGCGCGTATCGCAGGCTCATCCGCTCACCCCCTTGATCCTTCGTCCACTTCTATACGACCGGGGGCCCGGGCGCGAACCGGCCCGGACCCCCGTCGTCACCGCGCTCGATCAGCCCTTGTACCCGGTGCGCCATCCGCCCTGGTAGGTCTGACGGGCGACCGTCGAGTACGGCACGGGGCTGACGACCACGCGCACCTCGAACTGCTCGTGCGGCTCGACCGAGGCCTTGCTCGAGCCGCCGTCCGGCTCGCCCCAGACCACCTTCAGCTCGGTGCCCTCGGGCACGTCGGGGTCGACGGTGCCGAGGGAGAGACCGCGCTTCTCGTTCGCGCTATAGCCCGTGAACATCGAGAAGCCGACCGTGGTGCCGTCGGCGTCCACGACGCGGTCGTAGTTCGCTGAGCCGTAGTTCGCGAGCGGCAGGTCGAAGAACTTGTACTGCGGGCCCTCGACGTCGAGCAGCGACGTCCAGACCTTGCCGAGGTCCTCGGCGTTCCAGGCGAGCGTCACCTTCTTGCGCTGCGACGCGGGGTCGACCTTCTCGAGCGCGTCGCGGCCGATGAAGTCGTGGTCGAACTTCACGAACGAGCCGTAGCCCAGCTCCCACGGCGTGAGCTCGTAGTCCGCGATGTCCTCCGACACGAACGAGCCGGCGAGCGTGCCGGTTGCCTCGTAGCTGTCGGCGGGCAGCCACTCGCGATAGGCCCGCTCGGCCTCGCCCGAGTAGATGGCAGGCAGCGGCGAGGGGATCCAGCCCGATTCCAGGGTGTTGGACGGGTAGGCGCGGGAGCCCACGGGGACAAGGCCGAACTCGGCGCCCGCCTCGACGATCGCGTCGCGGATCGCGTGGTGGTCGGCGTACGGACCCCAGATCTCCAGGCCGGGGGCACCGGCCATGCCGTGGCGCAGCGTGCGCACGGTCCTGCCGGCGATCTGCATGGTCGACATGTTGAAGAACTTCAGCTGCTCGAGCGGGCCGCCGTTGAGCTTCTCGATGACCTCCCACGCGCGCGGGCCCTGGATCTGGAAGCGGTAGTACTTGCGCTGCACCGCGTCGCCGTAGGGGCGCGACGGCGAGCGGCGGTCGACCTCGATGTCGAGGTTCGCGTAGCCGCCCTTCTCACCGTGGAAGAGCAGCCAGTTGGCGGCCGGCGCGCGGCCCACGTACACGTACTCGTCCTCGGCCTCGCGGAACAGGATGCCGTCGCCGATCACGCCGCCGGTCGAGCTGGTCGGCACGTACTGCTTGGCCTTGTCCACGGGGAAGTTCGCGACCGAGTTGATCGCGGTGTCGCTGATCAGCTTGATCGCGTCGGATCCCTTCAGGAACAGGTTGTCCATGTGGTGCGACTGGTCGTACAGGACGGCCGTCTCGCGCCACGCGCGCTGCTCCTTGATCCAGTTCTGGAAGTCGGCGGGCACGACGGGGTAGATGTACGAGCCGATCTGCGAGTTGCGCAGCAGGTCGACGGCCGATCCCTTGGCGTCGATGACTTCCTGCAGGTTCTTGTGTCCCACGATGAAACCTCTCTGTTGTGGTGGGTGGTGTGCGGGTGACTAGAAGACGATGGTGTGGTTGCCCTGGCGGATGACGCGGTCCTCGGCGTGCCACGCGACGGCGCGCGACAGCACGGCGCGCTCCACGTCGGCTCCGCGGCGCTGCAGGTCCTCTGCCGTGTCGACGTGCGTGACGCGCACGACGTCCTGCTCGATGATCGGACCCTCGTCGAGCTCCTCGGTGACGTAGTGCGCGGTCGCGCCGATGAGCTTGACGCCGCGCTCCTTCGCCTTGCGGTAGGGCCCTGCGCCGATGAAGGCGGGCAGGAACGAGTGGTGGATGTTGATGACCGGGACGCCGACCTTCTGCAGGAAGTCGCCCGAGATCACCTGCATGTACCGGGCGAGGACCACGAAGTCGACGTTGCCGTCCAGCAGCTTCAGGATCTGCGCCTCCGACTCGCTCTTGTCGGGCCCGGCCTGCGACTCGACGTGGAAGAACGGCACGCCGAACGTGCGGACGTCCTCGGCCGTGTTGGTGTGGTTCGAGATCACCATCGGCACCGTGACGGGCAGCTCGCCGCGGCGGTGACGCCACAGCAGGTCGAGCAGGCAGTGGTCGCTCTTGGACGCCAGGATCGCCATCCGCTTCGGCACCGACTGGTCCGTGAGCGTCCATTCCATGCCGAACGGCTCGAGCGTCTTCGCGAGATCCGCCTGGATGTCGGACATCGCGGCGACCAGGTCCGGCCGGTGGAAGACCACGCGCTGGAAGAAGTCGCCGCCGACGGGGTCGGACGAGTACTGGTCGAGCGAGACGATGTTGCCCTTGTTGCGCGTGATGAGCGCGGCGATCGCGGCGACGATGCCCGGCTGATCCGGGCCGTGCACGATCAGGCACGCGCGATCGAGCAGGGCGGGGTTGTGCAGGCTCATGCCGACACCTTCTGCTGATAGTCCCGCGCCCACTCGGCCGTCGCGCGCAGCCCGCCGAACGCGTACATGTGCAGCTTGACCTCGCCCGCTCCGCCGTCCGCGGCGAGCAGGTCGGCCAGCTCCGTGACGAACGTGTCGGGACCGGCGGTGCCGAGCAGGTTGGTGAGCGAGAAGCCGTACTTCTTGACGATCATCGCGTTCGCGCCGACGCCGAAGCGGCGGGCGAAGTTCAGCAGGCGCTTGATGCCCGCAGGGCCGGGCGTGCCGATGCGGATCGGCGCGTCGATGCCGCGGTCACGCACCCCGCGGATCCAGGTCGTGACCGGATCCGTGTCGAACGCGAACTGCGTCAGGAGGACGGCGCCGAGGCCCTGATCCTTGAGCGACTCGGCCTTCTTCTCGAGGTGGTCCCACAGCACGTCGGTCGAGATGTCCGGGTGGCCCTCCGGGTAACCGGAGATCGAGACCTCGCGCACGCCGTACGACTGCAGCACGCCCGACCTGATGACGTCGAACGCGCTGGCGTACGGTCCCTCCGGGGTGGCGGGGTCGCCGCCGACCGCGAACACGTGCTCGGTCGCGTCGACCTGCTGAAGCCGGTCGAGGAACTCCTCGAGCTGAGCCTGCGACGACAGGCGACGGGCGGAGATGTGCGGGATCGGGACGAAGCCCGCCTCCCTCACGGCCTTGGCCGCGGCCACCCGCATCTCCAGATCCTCGTTGCCGAGGAACGTCACGTTCACGCGCGTTCCCGGCGGGATCACATCCTGCGCTTCGTGAAGCCCTGGCACGTCCTTGCCGGTCATCTCGAGCGAGTAGTCAGCGGCGAGCCGCGCCTGCGGCGAGCTGAAGTCAGCCCTCAGAGAGTCGGACACTGGGTCGATCCTTCCGGTCTGCTGCGCCTCTTTGCGCATCCGCCAGGCACGTTACCTATGTGGATAGGGAATGTCCATAGGCAGTTCGGAAGAATCGGCCGGACGACCGGACGATCGCGCGCGTCAGCGGTCGAGCACGTACCGCTCGCGGCCGACGAGGATCCCGATCAGCGCCTGCGCAACGAGCAGCACGCCGCTGAACGCGAGCGGCGCGATCCACCCGCCGACCGTGGTGTGGAGCACGCCGAAGACGATCGGCGGGAACGCCGCGAAGGCGTAGCCGACCGACTGACCCATGCCCGACAGGGCGGAGGCGGTGTGGTGATCACGGGCGCGCGACGCCATGAGCGTGAGCGACATCGCCAGAGAGGCTCCGCTCGTGAGTCCCGCCAGCATCCCCCACCACAGGATGCCGCCGGGCGCCGCGATCATCCCCGCGATCGCGATCAGGGCGAGCACCGGAAGCAGCGCGGGCACCCAGCGCTCGAGGCGGCCCCGCAGCACGAGCGGCAGCGCGAGCGAGCTGATCACGCCCGTGAGCTGGAACATCATGGTGTCCACGCCGGACTGCGCCTCGCCGCGGCCGTACGAGATCGCCATCGGGGCGAGCCACGTCAGCAGCACGTAGAACAGCGAGGCCTGCACGCCGAAGTACGCGCCCACCTGCCACGCCACCGCGTCGCCCCACACGCTCGGCCCGCGCTTCGCGCCCGCCGGGCGCTTCACGCCCCGGCCGTGACCCGCACGGTGATGGTGCACCGCCCACAGCGCGAGCGCGACCGGCAGCGTCGCGCACACCGTGAGCAGCGCCATCCGCCAGCCCCACGCCTCGCCGCCGGTGACGATGTGCGAGATCGGCACCACGATGCCCGACGCGATCGCACCGCAGCCCGCCAGGAGCGCCGTGTACAGCGCGGTGACGGCGGGCACGCGGGTGCCGAACGACTGCTTCACCACGGCGGGCAGCAGCACGTTCGCCGCCGCGAGCGAGACGCCGATCACGGCCGTGCCGAACCAGAGGGTCGCGACGGGCCAGCCCTCCGCGGGGACGAAGGGGAGCGAGCGGATCACCGTGCCGGCCGTGAGCAGCATCAGCGAGACCGTCAGCACCCGGTTGAGCCCCCAGCGCTGGGCGGCGGTGTGCGCGAGCGGCGAGCACAGCGCCCATGCGACGAGCGGCACGGAGGTCAGGGCGCTGAGCACCGCGAGGGACACGCCCGTGTCGGCCGTGAGCTGCTCCAGCAGCGGGCCGATGCCCGTGATCGTCGCGCGCATGTTCACGGCGATCAGGCACAGCGTCAGGAGCAGGAACCCGAGGTGGACGCGGCGCTCGACGGTTCGGGGTCCGGCTGGCTGCTCGTCGTCGCTCACAGGCCGTGACTCTATCCGGGGGCTCGGCAGGGCCCCGAGTCGCAGGGTCCCGGTGAGTGGGACGACGCCCGTTCCGCGTGGCGGCGTTCGGGTCCGATCACTCGGGCGGCGCCACGGCCAGCCGGTAGAGGACGCGGGGTCTGCCCCGCCTGCCGTAGCTGTGGGACAGGGCGATCTGGCCGGACGCCTCGAGGTGGTCGAGATACCTGCGCGCCGTGGCGCGGGAGATGCCGCATGCCGCCGCCAGATCGGATGCCGACACGGGGCGCACCGGGTCCAGCGCGGCGATCACACGATCCAGCGTGACCTCGGCGAGGCCCTTGGGAAGACGGGCGTGCGCCACCGTCGCGGCGCCGGCCTCCGCGGGCGCCGGAGTCCGAGGCGGCACTGCCAGCGTGCCGGTGGAGAGCAGCCGGTCGATCTCCCCCTGCCCCAGGGGGAGAGCGCGCGCCGCCTCGCTCCGAGCGCGCGACTCGCTCGCGTAGCGCAGGAGCCGCTGCTGCAGGACATCCTGGGTGAACGGCTTGACCAGATAGCCCACCACGTGCGCGGCCAGCGCCTGCCGGACGGTCACCTGATCGTGGGACGAGCTGATCACGAACACGTCGGGGCTGTCCGCGCCGAGCGTGCGGAGGCGATGCAGGACCTCGATGCCGCTGATGTCGGGCAGGCGCATGTCGAGCAGGACGAGATCCACGCGCCCGCCCTGGGCGAGCGCAGATCGTCCCGTCGCCGCGGTCCCGGCCACGAAGAAGCCGGGCGTCTCGGCGACGAAGCGGCTGTGGAGCGCCCGCGCGCCCTGATCGTCGTCGACGATCAGCACCCCGAGTGCCGCGCTCATCGCTCGTCCGCCAGATCGAAGTCGAAGCGCGTGCCGCCGCGCGCCGTGCGCCTGAGCTCGATCGTGCCGCCGCGGGACGTGACGGTCCGTCGCACGAGGTCGAGGCCCAGTCCGCGTCCCGCGCCCGACGCATCCGGCTTCGACGAGTATCCGCGCGTGAAGACGCGATCGATGTCGGCCGGGTCGATCCCGGGACCGTCGTCGACGACAGACCCGACGAAGCGGCCGTCGATGTGCCGCAGCGTGCATCGCACGGACGCCGCCCCCGCCTCCGCGCCGTTGCGGGACAGATTCGCGAAGACGAGCAGAACGCCCTCGTCGATCGGGATGTCCATGTCCATGTCGGTCTCGAGCCGCGTGCCGAGAGCGCCGAGCTCGGTGCGCAGCGCCTCGATGCTCGCGCTGAGCAGCCCCGTGGGCCGTGCCGATCCGTCACCGCCGGAGGTCAGCACGGGCACGATGCCGTCGATGTACTGCAGCGCCTCCTCCTTGTCGCCGTGCGACACCAGACCGTGGATCACGTGCAGTCGCGTGCCGAACTCGTGTGACTGCTCACGCAGCGCCGCGGTCACGTGGCGCAGCTGCTCGTGCTGCGCCTGCACTGCGTCGAGTCGGCGGAAGCGCCGTTCGATCGCCGCGGCGAGCAGCGAGCTCGCCAGCGTCGCGGCCACGAGCGCGGCGAACGTCCAGGGCAGCAGGCTGCCCATCGCCTCGTCCCGCTGCGCGGAGATGCTCGACTCCAGGATGCCCACCGCCACCATGCCCACGACGTCCTCGTCGGCGGCTCGCACGGGCACCTTGGCGCGCAGCGACGGGCCGGAGGGCCCCGTCTCTGTGCCGAGGAACTCCTCGCCCGCGAGCACGGCATCCGTCGTCGTGGCGACCTGGACCCCCCGCTGCGCCGGGTCGGGGTGCGTGATCCGCACGCCCTCGTCGTCGGTGATCACGACGTAGTAGACACCGGCGGTGCGCTCGACGAGGTCGGCCAGCGGCTGCAGCGCGGCGGTCGCCGACGCGAGGTCCGCCGCGTCGGCCGTGTCGCCCGGCGTGCCGGCGGGTGCCGCGGCCCCGAGGGCCGTGCGCACCTCGCGCAGCGCCGCCAGGCCGGTGGCGACCTCGTGGACGCGCTGCGCGGTCGTGTCCCGGATGCTGCGCTCCTGCAGTGTGATCGCCACGACGGTCGTCAGCGCGACCGCCGCGAGCACGATCACCGACGGCAGCACGATCATCACGCGTCGGACGGCGCGTGCCTGCGTGTCCAGTCCGATCCTTCTCATCTCCTCGCGTGTCCGCGGCCGTGAGCATCAATGGTCACAACGCCTCAGGCCGGGGCGGCCCGCGCCACGGCGGCTCATCCTATTACCCGTCTTGCGGCGACGACGATGTCCGCACGAAGGAGCAGAGATGACCAGAGACGAACCCGATTCCGGACGCCGCGAGCGCGCGTCCGTGCGCCGACTGATCCCGCGGATCGTCGGCGGAGCGTTCGCCACCGCGGTGGTCGGCACGGCCGTCTACGGGTCGGTCGCGTCCGCCGCCGCGGGAGCCGACCTCCGCTCGTCGATGACCATCATCGCCCCGGCCGCGGCCGGTGGCGGGTGGGACGGCGTCGCCCGCGAGATGCAGCAGGCCCAGAAGGCCAACGGCCTCGTCAACAACGTCCAGGTGGTCAACATGCCCGGCGCCGGCGGGACGATCGCCCTCGGCAACGTCTCGGTGCTGGAGGGGCAGCCGAACAATCTGCTCGTCGGCGGCACGGGCCTTCTGGCCGCCACGATCCAGTTCGGCTCCGACGCCACGCTCGACGACGTCACGCCGGTCGCGGCGATGGTCGAGGAGTACGACGTCATCGTCGTCCCCGCCGACTCGCCCTACGAGACCCTCGACGATCTCGTCGAGGCCTGGCGCGAGGATCCCCAGGCGCTGCCGTGGACCGGCGGCGGATCCTTCGATCAGCTCGTGGTCACGGATCTCGCGCTCGCCGCGGGGATCCGTCCGACGCAGACCACGTACATCTCCTCGGACGGCGGCGGCGAGGCGATCCAGGCGCTCCTGAACGGGACAGCACAGGCCGCGGCCGGCGGATACCCCGACAACGTCGATCAGATCGAATCGGGCAACCTGCGGGCTCTTGCGCTCGTCTCCGAGGAGCCGATCGAGGGCATCGACATCCCGACGGCGGCGGAGCAGGGATACGACGTCTCGCTGACGAACTGGCGGATGGTGGCGGCGCCCTCCGGACTGACCGAGGCCGAGACGCAGGAACTCACGGATGTCGTGCTCGAGACGCTCGAGACCCCCGAGTGGCGGGATGCGGTCGAGCGATACCACTGGACCGAGCGCGTGATCACGGGCGACGAGCTGACGGAGTTCCTCCAGGTCGAGCACTCCCGGATCGCGGCGCTGTACGAGGAGATGGGGCGATGAGGGCTTCGAACAATCCGACCGCGCTGTCCGTGGTGGTCGGCGACGGCATCTCGCTGGGCGGTGGGCCCCGCGCCGTGACGACCCTGGTGAGGGACCTGCTCATGCCGGCGGTCCTGGCCGGCTTCGCCACCTACCTGGTGGTCGGGATCGTCACCATGGAGGTCCCGGAGGGGACGGCCTTCCCCGGGCCGCAGTTCTTCCCCGGCGTCATCGCGGCGGGGCTGTACCTGTTCGCGATCGTGCTCGGATGGGAAGCGGTGCGGGACTGGCGGGGCGGCGAAACGCAGCGCGAGGATCCCGGCCCGGAGGTCGACGCCGCGACCCCCGCCGCGTCCGCGCAGACGACCCGCGTGGACTGGGCCTCGCTGGCGTGGGTCGTGGGGTCCTTCCTCGCCTTCGCCCTGCTGCTGGACGTGCTCGGCTGGGTCCTCGCCGCTGCTCTGCTCTTCGTGGGCGTCACCCGCGGCTTCGCGTCGCCGCGGTGGCTGTTCAACGCGCTCGTCGGGCTCACGCTGAGCTCGCTCACCTACGTCGTGTTCGACATGGTCCTCGGCATGCCCCTTCCCTCGGGCCTGCTCGGATGGAGGTTCTGAGATGGATGTCCTGCTCCTCCTGGCGGACGGCTTCGCCGGCGCCCTCACGTGGCAGAACCTGATCTGGGTGCTCGTCGGCTGCCTGCTCGGCACCGCGGTCGGCGTTCTGCCCGGTCTGGGTTCGTCCATGGCGGTCGCGCTCCTGCTGCCCGTGACCTTCGCGCTCGAGCCGACGGCCGCCTTCATCATGTTCGCGGGCGTGTACTTCGGCGGCCTGTTCGGCGATTCGACCATGGGCATCCTGATGAACACGCCGGGTCAGGCCTCGGCGATCGCCTCGACCTTCGAGGGCCACAAGATGGCTCTGAACGGGCGGGCGGCGCAGGCCCTCGCGACCGCCGCGATCGGCGCGTTCATCGGCGGATTCATCGCGTCGATCGCCCTGGTCTTCCTCGCGCCGGTCCTCGCCGACCTGTCGAGCAGGTTCGGTCCCGCCGAGTTCTTCGCGCTGGCGGTCTTCGCGTTCGCGGCCACGTCGTCAGTCGTCACGGACAGTCCCGCCCGCGGGCTGGCCTCGCTCTTCCTGGGGCTGGGCATCGCGGTGATCGGGGTCGACGGCGTGTCGGGAGCAGCGCGGTTCACGATGGACTCGCCGAACCTGTTCGACGGCATCTCGCTCGTCACCGTCACCGTGGCGATTCTCGCCCTCGGCGAGGTGATCTACGTCGCGTGCCTCGAGAGGCGGCTGGGCGGCAAGGCGATCATCACGCCCACCGGGCGGCCCTGGCTGTCGCGCCGGGAGGTCAAGGAAGCCGCACCGGCGTGGCTCCGCGGCACGGCGATCGGCCTTCCGTTCGGCGTCATCCCGGCGGGAGGGTCGGAGATCCCCACCTTCCTGGCCTTCGGGGTGGAGAAGCGGCTCGACGCGCGCCGGAGGACCCCTCGGTTCGGCACCGGTGCGATCCGCGGTCTCGCCGCCCCGGAGGCGGCGGGCAATGCGACGACGGGCATGGCGATGGGGTCGCTGCTCGCCCTCGGGCTGCCGATCTCCGCGACGGCCGCGATCATGCTCGCCGCCTTCCGGCAGTACGGGCTGCAGCCGGGGCCGCTGCTGTTCGAGCGCGCACCCGACCTTGTGTGGTCGCTGCTGGCGAGCTTCTTCATCGCCATGATCGTGCTGCTCGTGCTGAACCTGCCGTTCGCCATGCTGTGGGCGAAACTGCTGCTGATCCCGCGCCCGTACCTGTTCGCCGGCATCACGGTGTTCTGCGCGCTGGGCACGTACGCGACGAGCGGATCGAGGTTCGATCTGCTCCTCCTGCTGGCGATCGGCGTCGTCGGCTTCGTGATGCGTGCGGCGGACTATCCGCTCGCGCCGCTGATCATCGGGATGGTGCTCGGCCCGCTCGCGGAGACGAGCCTGCGCGACGCCACGATGAGCGCGAACGGAGACTTCTCCGTGC
>NZ_JAPSJA010000317.1 GCF_031178525.1 Microbacterium sp. | reverse complement strand
CGGCGCGCATCGCGATCAAGGGCGGCTCGGCGGGCGGATGGACGGTGCTGTGCGCGGTCGCCGACACCGACGCCTTCGCCGCGGGCATCAGCCGCTACGGCGTGGCGGACCTGCGCCGCCTGGCCGAGGACACGCACGACTTCGAGGCGCGCTACCTCGACGGCCTCGTGGGCCCGCTGCCCGAGGCCGAGGACGTGTACGTCAGCCGCTCCCCCCTGTCCCGCCCCGAGACCCTGCGCACGCCGCTGCTGATCCTGCAGGGCTCGGGGGATCCTGTGGTCCCGCCTTCGCAGTCCGAGGCGCTGCGCGACGCGCTGGCGGCGAACGGCGTTCCGCACAAGTACGTGCTGTTCGAGGGCGAGTCGCACGGCTTCCGCCAGGCGGCGACGCTCGTGCGCGCGTTCGAGGCGGAGCTCGCGTTCCTCGGCGGTGTGCTCGGATTCGACACCCCCGACGTCCCGCCGCTCGAGCTCGACTGACGTGCTGCAAGAGCCGCGCCAGCGGCTCGGGCGCGAGACGCGCGGGCTGCCCTGCGAGGGTCAGGACAGCGGCATCGCGAACGCCTGCACGCCGGGGTGGGACGCCAGGCGGGTGAAGCCGAGGCGGTCGTAGAAGGCGAGCGCGCCGGTGTTCCTGTCCGAAGCAGCGAGGTGCAGGCCCGGGACGCCACGGCTCTTCAGCGCCGCGACGAGTGTGTCGATCAGCGCGCGACCGAGGCCCTGCCCCTGGGCGTCCGGCAGCAGGTCGATGTGCAGGTGCGCCGGATAGCCGAGACCCGCGTACGGCTCCGCGCCGGCGCGGCGACCGTATGCGTAGATCACGGTGCCGTCCTGGCGCGTGCGCTCGACCTCGGGGCGCGGGAAGCGCTCGGCGAACCGCGGCCACCACTCCGCGCGGAACCAGTCCTCGAACGCGTCCGTGTCGTCGGTGCCCACGACGTAGCCGACGACCCGGCCGTCCAGCGATTCCACGACGAACGCGAGATCCGGATGCCGCGTCACGTACGGCAGCACGAACACGAGCGCCCAGAGGTCGTCGTCTTCGAAGACGCCCGTCGCGTCCGACCCGTGGTCGGCCGTGCGCAGACAGATCTCGGCGACCGCGGCGCGGTCACCCGGTCGGTACGGCCGGATGCGCACGCTACGACGCGACCCGGTACGGCTCCAGCGCGGCGGCCAGTCGCTCCGACACGTGCGCGTGCACGAGCGTGCCGCCCTCCTCGTGCGAGCGCTCCAGCAGGTGACCCTGTTCGTGGATCGCCGAGATCAGATCGCCGCGGTCGTACGGCACGAGCGCGCGCAGCTCGATGTCGGGGAGCGGAAGCGCGGCCTCGATCACCCGGCGCAGCTCGTCGATGCCCTGGCCGGTGCGCGAGGACACGAACACGGCCTTCGGCTCGAGTCCGCGCAGCACCAGCTCGGTGTCGGCGTCGACGAGGTCGGCCTTGTTGAACACGATGATCTCGTGGATGTCGCGCGCCCCGACATCGCCCATCACGTCGCGCACGGTCCGGATCTGACCGGCCGGATCCGGATGGTGCGCGTCCACGACATGCAGGATGACGTCGGCGTCCGCGACCTCCTCGAGCGTCGAGCGGAACGCCTCCACGAGCTGGTGCGGCAGGTTGCGCACGAAGCCGACCGTGTCGGCGAGCGTGTAGACGCGGCCGTCGGAGGTCTCCGAGCGACGCACCGTCGCATCCAGCGTCGCGAACAGGGCGTTCTCGACGAGCACGCCCGCACTCGTCAGACGGTTCAGCAGGCTCGACTTGCCCGCGTTCGTGTAGCCCGCGATCGCGACGGAAGGGATCGTGTTGCGCTTGCGCTCCCCCCGCTTCGCCTCGCGCGCGGGCGCGAAGTCGCGGATCTGCCGCCGCAGCTGTGCCATCCGCGTGCGGATGCGGCGACGATCAAGCTCGATCTTCGTCTCACCGGGACCACGGGAGCCCATACCCGCACCGCCGGCGCCGACCTGGCCACCGGCCTGCCGGCTCATGGAGTCACCCCAGCCGCGCAGGCGCGGCAGCAGGTACTCGAGCTGCGCGAGCTCGACCTGCGCCTTGCCTTCGCGGCTCTTCGCGTGCTGGCTGAAGATGTCCAGGATCACGGTCGTGCGGTCGATGACCTTGACCTTGACGACGTCCTCGAGCGCGCGTCGCTGGCTGGGGGCGAGCTCGGTGTCGGCGATCACGGTGTCGGCCCCGACGGCGGCGACGATGTCCTTGAGCTCGCCGGCCTTGCCGCGGCCGACGTAGGTGGCGGGGTCCGGATGCGGGCGCCGCTGCAGCACGCCGTCGAGCACGACCGCGCCGGCCGTCTCGGCGAGCGCCGCGAGCTCGCGCAGCGAGTTCTCGGCGTCGATCTGGGAGCCCTGCGAATACACGCCGACGAGCACGACGTTCTCCAGTCGCAGCTGCCGGTACTCGACCTCGGTGACGTCCTCGAGCTCGGTCGACAGGCCGGCGACGCGACGCAGCGCCGCGCGCTCCTCGCGATCCCACTGCTCGCCGTCCGTCGAGCCCTCACCCGTGGTCGCCACGTCCTGCAGCGCCTGCGCCGCACCGAAGACCCGTGCTCCGGTGCGCGACTCGGCGCGCG
>NZ_JAPSJA010000316.1 GCF_031178525.1 Microbacterium sp. | reverse complement strand
CTCGGTCTGGCCGTTGCCCTGCACGCCGGCGATCGCGAGGATCTCGCCGGGACGGACATCGAAGCTGACGTCGTCGACGACGACGGCACCGGATGCCGTGCGCACCTGCAGGTCGCGTACCTCGAGGCCGCCCGCTCCGGGCGACGCGGGAGCCTTCTGGACGGTCAGCTCGACCGCGCGGCCCACCATGAGCGCCGCGAGCTCGGCGTTCGTCGACTGCGGCGACGCCTCCCCTACCACGCGTCCGCGGCGGATCACCGTGATCCGGTCGGCGACCTCGCGCACCTCGCGCAGCTTGTGCGTGATGAACACGATGCCCGTGCCGCCGTCGCGCAGCTGACGCATCATCGCCATCAGCTCATCGGTCTCCTGCGGCGTGAGCACGGCCGTGGGCTCGTCGAACACGAGCACCTCGGCGTCGCGCGCGAGCGCCTTGATGATCTCGACGCGCTGCTGCACGCCGACGGGAAGGTCCTCGACGAGCGCGTCGGGATCGACGTCGAACCCGAAGCGGTCGGCGATCTCGCGCACGCGCGCGCGAGCGGCGTCGAGGTCGAGACGCCCGAGGCGGGTGCTCTCGTGTCCCAGGGCGACGTTCTCTGCGACCGTGAACACCGGCACGAGCATGAAGTGCTGATGCACCATGCCGATGCCGGAGGCCATCGCCTCGCCGGGGCCGCGGAACCGCCGCGGGACGTCGTCGAGGAGGATCTCGCCCTCGTCCGCCTGGTACAGGCCGTAGAGGACGTTCATCAGCGTCGACTTGCCGGCGCCGTTCTCTCCGAGAAGCGCGTGGATCTCACCGGGTTCGACGGTCAGATCGATGTGGTCGTTCGCGACGAGGCTGCCGAATCGTTTGGTGATTCCGCGGAGCTCGAGCTTCATGATGGGCACCCTACCGTGCGGGTCTGGACGGGAAGCAGTGGCGGGCACAGCACGAGGGCGACCGGACCGTGGCGGTCCGATCGCCCTCGTCGTGTGTCCGGATTACGGGGAGTTCGGCGACTCGACGGTGATCTCGCCGGCGACGATCGCGTCCTGCAGCGCCGCGATCTCGTCGAGCGTTCCCTCGGGCAGCTCGGCCTCGAAGTCGTGGAAGCTCGAGAGCGCGACGCCCTCGTTCTCCAGCGTGCCGACGTACGGCTCGACGTCGAACTCGCCGCCCGCGGCGTCGATGGTCGTGTCGAAGACGGCCTGGTCGATCGCCTTCAGGATCGACACGAGAGTGATGTCGGCCAGCTCAGGGTCCTTGACGGCCAGGTCGCTGTCGACGCCCAGGAGCTTGACGTCCTCGCCACCGTCGCGGATGGCCGCAGCGGCGCTCGTGTAGATCGGGCCGCCGACCGGCAGGATCACGTCCACGCCCTGGTCGAGGATGCCCTGCGCGGTCTGACGCGCGACATCGTTCGCCTCGAAGCCGCCCGTGAACGAGCCGCTCTGCGCCTCGGTGTCCCAGCCGACGACGCCGACCTCGGCGCCCTTGTCCTCGTTGTACTTCTCGACACCGAGCTGGAAGCCGTCCATGAAGACCTTGACCGAGGGGATCTCGCCGCCGCCGAAGGTGCCGACCTTGTTGCCGCCGGCCTGCGCCGACCAGGCCGCCGCGGCGTAGCCGCCGAGGTAGGCGGCCTCGGCCGTGTTGAACACGAGGGGCTTGATGTTCGGCGCGTCCGTGGTGCCGTCGAAGTCGGTGTCGGCGTAGTCGTCGATGATCGCGTAGTTCACGTCGGGGTTGGCGTTGGCCGACTCGACGGTCGCCGCGGCGAGGTTGAAGCCCACCGAGATGATGAGCGTGCAGCCGTTCGACACGAGGGTCTCGAGGTTCGGCGCATAGTCGTTCGCGCTCGTGGACTCCATCTCCTGGGCCTCGATGCCCAGCTCCTCGGCGGCACGGTCCATGCCCTCCTTGGCCGACTGGTTGAACGAGCGGTCGTTCCAGCCGCCCTCATCCGAGATGAGGCAGGGGATGAAGTCGTCGGCAGGCTCGGGTGCGGCAGAGCCCCCGGCCTCCTCCTCGGGCGCGGCGCCGCAGCCCGCGAGAAGGATCGCCGACGAGACGATCGCGAGGCCGGCGAACGCGGCCTTCCGGGTGGTCCTGGTCACAGTGTCCTCCATGAAGAACGTCGGCCCCGGGGGTAGCGGGGCGTGCGCATCCCCGTCGGGGTACGGGGCGATACGCACACGGTACAGAACGCGAACCGCGCAGATTGCACGGAAGGCGGCCCTGAAACGCGATAGTTACAAATCAGACTCAGAGCACGCGGCCGTCGCCGCGCGACTGCAGGGTCCCCACGACGCTCTTCACGCGCTGGGCGTGCTCGCTCGTGGTCACGAGCAGGGCGTCCTCGGTGTCGACGACGATCAGGCCCTGGACGCCGACCACCGCGATGACGCGGCTCGTCTGCGAGACGACGAGCCCCGTGGACTCGTCCGCCAGCACCATCTCGTTGGGGCCGAGGATGGACATCTGATCCGCCCGCCCGCCCGAGATGAGCTTGGCGAGGCTCGCGAAGTCGCCCACGTCGTCCCAGTCGAAGTGCCCCGGCACGACCGCGAGCCGCCCCTTCTCGGCGGCGGGCTCGGCGACGGCGTAGTCGATCGC
>NZ_JAPSJA010000082.1 GCF_031178525.1 Microbacterium sp. | reverse complement strand
CACGGGTCTGCGTACGGCCGTCGGGATGCTCGAGACGGATCTGCCCGACATCCACCGCGCGAGTCGTCCCTGCGCCGAACGCAGTGCGCACAGCTGCCTCCATGTCAGCCATGAGGTCGAGGTTGCGGGCCAGCAGGTTTCCGGTGCCTCCCGGAACAAGGGCGACGGGGATCGCGGTTGGATGCAGTTCGTCCACGGTGGCGCGGATGGTGCCGTCCCCGCCGGCGATGATCACAAGCGCCACGTCGTCGGCCGCAGCGGCCCGCGCCACCCGCCCGTCGGATTCGGCGGCCGTCTCGACCCAGATGGACGGCAGCCATCCGTCGGCTTCCGCGGCCGACACGGCGGCGCGCAACGACGGGATGTCGGTGCTCAGCGGATTGACGACCACGACCGCGCGTCGCGCGATGGACACGGGCGCGGCTTCGGCCGCGCCGGTCCACGTCCCCTCCGCCTCGGGCGGGCGCTGTTCGTCGCCCATCGTCAGGATGACCGCGACGTCAGGGTCGGCGGCCGCGGCTGCGCTGGCGGAGGATGCCGAACACTGTTGTCCCCACCACCAGCACGATGCCGATGATGCCGAGCCAGACAAGGCCCTCGATGGCGAAGCCGACGATCGCCAGCACGAGCCAGACCACGAGCAGGATGACGAGCACGGTCCACATGTGCTCACCGTACGCCTATCCTCGGCGCGCCGGGAGGCACCCGCTCGCAGGGCGCCGGTCCGGGCGCGAGGGGACGGTGGCGTCGGCGCTGAAAGGACGGGTTTCCACGGGCGCACGCGAGCTGCGCTGCAACCCGTCAGAATGGAAGGGCACGATCGAGCGGTGCTGCGCCGGATGACGCTCAGCCCGACGGACACCGACGGAGACCGATGAGCCGCAACAGCAGTGAGAGGGGATCGATGTCGCACGGTGTCACCTCACTTCCCGGCGGACCCTCCGCCCGGCGGGAGCGGAAGATCCTGATCGTCGCGCACGCGCACCGCGAGGAGACCGTCGACGCCGCCGTGCGGGTGACCGCGCTGCTGCGGTCGTCGGGAGCCCAGCCGGTGCTCGCCCACGACGACCGCGCCGAGCTGTCGGCCCTCGCGCCCGTCCTGGCGGAGGTGCCCGTGCTGGGAACCGATGTCCCGCTCGCCGAGATCGACCTCGCGATCGTGCTGGGCGGCGACGGCACCATCCTGCGCGCCACCGAGCTGGTGCGCGACGGCACGGCTCCCGTGCTCGGGATCAACATGGGTCATGTCGGCTTCCTCGCCGAGATCGAGCGCGACGCGATGGACTCCGCCGTGCAGCGTGCCGTGGAGGGCGACTACGCGGTCGAGGAGAGACTCGCGCTCGACGTCCGCGTGAAGGACCGCTCGGGCAAGGTCGTCTACGAGACCTGGGCGCTGAACGAGGCGACGGTCGAGAAGGACAGTCGTGAGCGCATGATCGAGGTCGTCATGGAGATCGACAGGCGCCCGCTGTCGACCTTCGGCGCCGACGGCATCGTGATCGCGACGCCGACGGGATCCACGGCGTACAACTTCTCGGCGGGCGGCCCCGTCATCTGGCCGACCGTGCAGGCGATCGCCGTCGTGCCGCTGTCGGCGCACGCGCTGTTCGCGCGCCCGCTCGTCGTGGGACCGGAGCACGCGATCGCGGTCGAGGTGCTCGAGGGCGGCGCGGGCGCATCCGCGGTGCTGTGGTGCGACGGCCGGCGCTCGCATCCGCTGCCTCCCGGGGCACGCGTCTCGGTGCGGCGCTCGCCGCAGCCCGTCCGCCTCGCACGCCTGCACCCCGCGGCGTTCACCGACCGTCTCGTGCGCAAGTTCAAGCTGCCCGTGACCGGATGGCGCGGCCCGAGCGATCCCGACGCCACCGGCGCGATCGAGACGATCGCTCCGGCGCTCGCCGTCCCCGAGGCGATGGAGTGAGCGGATGATCGAACCGGTCGCGGAGACGACGGCATGATCGAGGAGATGCGGCTGCGCGATCTCGGCGTGATCAGCGAAGCGAGCCTGCCCATGGGGCCGGGCTTCACCGCGATCACGGGCGAGACCGGTGCGGGCAAGACGATGGTGGTCACCGGACTGGGACTGCTGCTCGGACAGCGTGCCGATTCCGGCGCCGTGCGCGCGGGCGCACCGCAGGCGTCCGTCGAGGGCGTCTGGATCGTGCCCGACGAGGGTCCGGTCGCCGAGCGGGTGCGCGAAGCGGGCGGCGACCTCGAGCCGATCGGCGGCGGACGCGCCGAGCTGTACCTGTCGCGGACGCTGGCGGCCGAGGGGCGCAGCCGGGCGAGCGTGGGCGGCCGCGCGGCGCCCGCGGGCGTGCTCGCCGACCTGGCGGATGCCCTGGTCGTCGTCCACGGTCAGTCCGATCAGCTGCGGCTGAAGTCATCGGCCGCGCAGCGCGACGCGCTCGACCGCTTCGCCGGCGAGCCGGTGCGCGACGCTCTCGCGGCCTACCGCGCGGCGTACGACACCTGGCGCGCGCTCGACCGCGAGCTCTCCACGCTCGTGACCGACCGCGAGGCGCGCGCGGCCGAGGCTCAGTCGCTGCGCGAGTCGCTCGCCGAGATCGAGCAGGCAGCGCCCGAGCCGGGGGAGGACGTCGCTCTCGCGGAGCGCGCCGAACGCCTCGCGAATGCCGAGGAGCTGCGCGCCGCGGCAGCCGTCGCACGCGAGGCCCTCTCGAGCGAGGAGGACGGCGTGGATGTGTCGACGCTGCTCGCCGACGCGCGGCGCGCGCTCGACCGCGTCGCGGATCCGGCCCTCGCTGGGCTGGGCGAACAGCTCGCCGACCTCGGCTACCGCGCCGCCGACATCGCCGTCGAACTGTCGGGATTCCTCGCGGACCTCGACGAGTCGGGGCCCGCCGAGCTCGCGGCGGTCGAGGAGCGCCGGGCCATCCTGAACTCTCTCGTGCGCGCGCACGGGTCGCTCGACGACGCGATCGCGCTGCTCGAGAGCGGATCCGCCCGTCTGGCGGAGCTGGACGACGACGGCGATCGCGTCGAGAGGCTCCGCGCGCAGCTGATGGAGGCCCGCGAGGTGCTCGACGCCCGCGCCGACGCGCTGACGGCCGCGCGCACCCAGGCGGCCGCCCGGCTCGCCGACGCCGTGACCGAGGAGCTGCAGGCGCTGGCGATGCCGGACGCGCGCCTGCTCGTCGACGTCGGCCCGGGCACCGAGTCCGCGCACGGGCGGGACGAGGTGGGGCTGTTGCTCGCACCGCACCCCGGCGCCGAGCCGCGTCCCGTGTCGAAGGGGGCGTCCGGAGGTGAGCTCAGCCGCGTGATGCTCGCGATCGAGGTCGTCATCTCGCAGACCGACCCCGTTCCCACGTTCGTGTTCGACGAGGTCGATGCCGGCATCGGCGGCGCCGCCGCGATCGAGGTCGGACGCCGACTCGCCAAGCTCGCCGAGACGTCGCAGGTGATCGCCGTGACGCACCTCGCGCAGGTCGCGGCCTTCGCGGGCAACCACCTGAGCGTGGTGAAGGCGAACGACGGATCCGTCACGAGGTCGAGCGTGTCGCGGCTCGAGGGCGCCGAGCGCGAGGCGGAGATGGCGCGCCTGCTGTCGGGACTCAGCGATTCGGAGGCCGCGCTCACACACGCACGCGAGCTGCTGGAACTCGGCGCCGTCCGCGCCTGAACGGGCACGGGCCCCACGCGCGTGGCACGATAGCCCGAAACGCCTCGCCTCGCGGCGCACGCGACATCCCGACGGGCGCGCCGCTCGGCGGGCTCGAAGCATCGACTGTTAGGATCGAAGCCCGTGATGCACACACCTGGCGCGGGATCCGAGACCACCACCAAGCAGATCTTCGTGACGGGTGGTGTCGTCTCCTCGCTCGGCAAGGGACTCACCGCGGCGAGCCTCGGCAATCTGCTGACGGCACGCGGCCTGCACGTCGTGATGCAGAAGCTCGATCCGTATCTGAACGTGGATCCGGGCACCATGAACCCGTTCCAGCACGGCGAGGTGTTCGTCACGGACGACGGCGCCGAGACCGACCTCGACATCGGGCACTATGAGCGCTTCCTCGGCGTCAACCTCAGCCAGGCCGCCAATGTCACCACGGGTCAGATCTACTCGCAGGTGATCGCCAAGGAGCGCCGCGGCGAGTACCTCGGCGACACGGTGCAGGTCATCCCGCACATCACGGACGAGATCAAGCGCCGCATGCGCCTGCAGGCGCAGGCCGACCCCCAGCCCGACGTGATCATCACCGAGGTGGGCGGCACCGTCGGCGATATCGAGTCCCAGCCGTTCCTGGAGGCCGCGCGTCAGCTGCGTCACGAGCTCGGGCGCGACAGCGTCTTCTTCGTGCACGTCTCGCTCGTGCCGTTCATGGGCGCCTCCGGCGAGCAGAAGACCAAGCCCACGCAGCACTCGGTCGCCGCGCTGCGCCAGGTCGGCATCCAGCCCGACGCGCTCGTCCTGCGCAGCGACCGCCCCGTGAGCGAGTCCAACCGCAACAAGATCGCGCTGATGTGCGACGTCGACGTCGAGGGCGTCATCAACACCGTCGATCTGCCGAGCATCTACGACATCCCCTCGACGCTGAACGATCAGGGCCTCGACTCGTACATCGTGCGCCGCCTCGGCCTCGGTGAGAAGGCCGGCGAGGTCGATTGGACGCGCTGGAACACCGTGCTGCAGTCGGTGCACAACCCGAAGCTCGAGGTCACGGTCGGCCTGGTCGGCAAGTACATCGACCTGCCCGACGCCTACCTCTCGGTCACCGAGGCGCTGAAGGCCGGCGGCTTCGCGCATGAGGTCAAGGTCAACATCCGCTGGATCCCGTCGGACACGTGCGAGACGCCCGAGGGCGCGGCGCGACAGCTCGGGGACCTCGACGCGATCTGCGTGCCGGGCGGCTTCGGCATCCGCGGCATCGAGGGCAAGCTCGGCGCGCTGCGCTTCGCGCGCGAGCAGGGCATCCCCGCGCTCGGGCTCTGCCTGGGCCTGCAGTGCATGGTCATCGAGTACGCGCGCAACGTCGCCGGCATCGAGGGCGCGTCGTCGAGCGAGTTCGACCCCGAGACGCCGGCGGCCGTGATCGCGACCATGGCGGAGCAGGTCGACATCCTCGCGGGCGGCGACCTGGGCGGCACCATGCGGCTGGGCCTGTACCCGGCGAAGCTCGACGAGGGCTCGATCGTCGCCGAGGTGTACGGCGCCACGCAGGTGGAGGAGCGCCACCGCCACCGGTACGAGGTCAACAACGCCTACCGCGCGCAGATCGCCGAGGCGGGCCTGGTGTTCTCCGGCATCAACCCGGATCTGAACCTGGTGGAGTTCATCGAGCTGCCGCGCGACGTGCACCCCTACTACGTCGCCACGCAGGCGCACCCCGAGCTGCGCTCGCGGCCGACGGAGCCGCACCCGCTGTTCCGCGGTCTCGTCGGGGCGGCGGTCGAGCGTCACCGCGCGAGCGAGCTGTTCGAGGTCGAGACCGCCTGATGGGCGTCCGCTCCGCTGAACTCCGCGACGAGCCGTTCGAGGTCGACGTCACCGACAGCCGCCGCGTGTTCGACGGCCAGGTCTGGGACGTGCGCGAGGACCGCTTCCGCTACAACGACGACGAGCTCGTGCGGCACTACGTCGATCACACGGGCGCCGTCGCGATCGTCGCACTCGACGACCGGGAACGCGTCCTGCTGATCCAGCAGTACCGTCACCCGATCCGCACGCGCGATTGGGAGATCCCGGCGGGTCTGCTCGACGTGGAGGGCGAGGACCCGCTCGACGCGGCGAAGCGCGAGCTCGCCGAGGAGGCGGATCTGGTCGCCGCTCACTGGGAGAAGCTCGTGTCCCAGGCGCCGTCGCCCGGCGGCAGCGACGAGATCATCCACATCTATCTCGCGACCGGGCTGTCGGACGCCCCCGAGGTGTTCGCGCGGCACAGCGAGGAGGCGGACCTCCGCCTCGAGTGGGTCCCGCTCGAGGATGCGGTGGCCGCAGTGCTCGAGGGGCGCCTGTGCAACGGCGCGATGATGCTCGGCGTGCTGCTGACGGCCGAGAGGCTGCGCCGCCGGACGGTCACCGGCGCCTGAAGCGGCGTGCCGTGAAGCTCGAGAGGGCGGTGGATGCCTACCTGCGCCACGTCACGATCGAGCGCGGACTCTCCGAGCACACGATCGCGGCGTACCGACGGGACCTCGCGGGCTACCTCGACTGGCTGGACGAGCGCCGGATCTCCGACACGACCGAGGTGACGCCCGCGATCGTCGCCGAGTTCGCGGCCGAGCGCGCGGCGACCGATCCGCCACCGGCCGCGTCATCGCTCGCCAGATTGCAGTCATCGGTGCGCGGGCTGCACCGCTTCCTCGCACGCGAGGGGATCGCCGATGCCGACCCCTCCCAGCGCCTGCGCCCGCCGAAGCAGGCGCGACGCCTGCCCAAGGCGCTGACGATCGACCAGGTCGAGCGCCTGCTTGCCGCTCCGTCGGCCGAGGAACCGATCGGGATCCGCGACCGTGCGCTGCTCGAGCTGCTGTACGCCACGGGTGCGCGCGTGTCGGAGGCGGTGCAGCTGGACGTCGACGATCTCTCAACCGGCGAGATCCTGCGTCTGCGGGGCAAGGGGTCCAAGGAGCGCATCGTGCCGGTGGGCTCCTACGCCCGGGCCGCGATCGACGCGTACCTGACGCGCGTGCGCCCCGACCTCGCCACGCGCGGCACCGCTTCGCCGAAGCTGTTCCTCGGGGCGCGCGGCGCGCCGCTGTCGCGTCAGAGCGCCTGGCTCGTGATCCAGGCCGCCGCCGAGAAGGCCCAGCTGACCGCGCACGTGTCGCCGCACACGCTGCGGCACTCGTTCGCCACGCACCTGCTGCAGGGCGGTGCCGACGTGCGCGTCGTGCAGGAGCTGCTCGGCCACTCGTCGGTCGCGACCACGCAGATCTACACGCACGTGACGGTCGACACGCTGCGCGACGTGTACGCGACGAGCCATCCGCGGGCACGCTGAGCCGGACCGCCGGAATCCCCGGGCTCGCCGGGATCCCGGATCGCCGGGCCCGCTCCGCGGCCGCTCGGGCGCTCCTCGCTACAATCGAGCGAGCATGTCTAAGGCAGGAGCATCGGTGGCGGACAACAAGGCCCGGACGAAGAAGCAGGATGAGGTCATCCTGGGCGAGACCGGGCGTCCCTATCACGGCTTCCCGACCCCGGAGAAGCTCGACGGGCACGGGCCGGCGCGCATCATCGCGCTGTGCAACCAGAAGGGCGGCGTCGGCAAGACGACGACGACCATCAGCCTCGCGGCCGCTCTCGCGTCGTACGGGCGCAAGGTGCTCGCGGTCGACTTCGACCCGCAGGGCGCACTGACCGTCGGGCTGGGCGTGCAGAACCACGACGTCACGACGATCTACGATCTGCTGCTCGACACCAAGCGCGACCCGCACGAGGCGATCGTGCAGACCGCGACGCCGGGCCTCGACGTGATCCCCGCCAACATCGACCTGTCGGCCGCCGAGGTGCACCTCGTGAACGAGGTCGCGCGCGAGCAGATCCTGTCGCTCGTGCTGCGCAAGGTCGCGCCCGAGTACGACGTGATCCTCGTCGACTGCCAGCCGTCGCTCGGGCTGCTGACCATCAACGCGCTCACGGCGGCACATGGCGTGCTGATCCCGATGGAGTGCGAGTTCTTCGCGCTGCGCGGCGTCGCGCTGCTGATCGAGACGATCGGCAAGGTCCGCGACCGCCTCAACCCGTCGATCAAGCTCGACGGCCTGCTGGCGACCATGTACGACCCCCGCACCCTGCACTCGCGCGAGGTGCTGGAGCGCATCGTCGACGCCTTCGGCGACGACGTGCTCGAGACCGTCATCGGCCGCACGGTCAAGTTCCCGGACGCGTCCGTGTCGGGCGTGCCGATCACCGAGTTCGCGCCCCAGCACCCGGCCGCCCAGGCCTACCTGCGACTGGCGCGGGAGCTGGTCGCCCGTGGCGCCGTCGCGTAGCGACGTCCCGCCGGGGGCGGGGATCGGCACCTCGCCTGACGCCGGGGCTGCTCCGGATCACGACGCCGCGCCCGCGGACGCCGAGGGGCAGGGCTTCCGCGTCTCACTGTCCAACTTCGACGGCCCGTTCGACCTGCTCCTGAACCTCATCTCGCAGCGCGAGCTCGACATCACGGAGGTCGCGCTGTCGAAGGTGACCGACGAGTTCATCGGCTACCTGCGCGATCTCGGGCCGGACGAGGAGCTGGACCAGGCGTCCGAGTTCCTCGTCGTCGCCGCGACCCTGCTGGACATGAAGGTCGCGGGGCTCCTGCCGCAGGGCGAGCTTGTCGACGCCGAGTCCGTCGCCCTGCTCGAGGCGCGGGATCTGCTGTTCGCGCGGCTGCTGCAGTACCGCGCGTTCAAGGAGGTGTCGGCGTGGTTCGCCGCCGGACTGCAGGGCGAGGATCGCCGCCACACCCGCAGCGTTCCGCTGGATCCGAAGTACCGCGCCAAGACGCCCGAACTCGTCTGGACCCTTTCGAAGGAGGACTTCGCCGCGATCGCGATGCTCGCTTTCGCGCCGCGCGAGATCCCGCGCGTGGGGCTGGATCACCTGCACGCGCCGCTCGTGAGCATCCGCGAACAGGCGGCGGTCGTCGTGACGCTGCTGCGCAATGCGGATCGGATGACGTTCCGCGAGCTCGTGTCGGGCGTGGCCGAGGCAGGCATCGTCGTGGCGCGCTTCATCTCCGTGCTGGAGCTCTACCGGCACGCCGCGATCAGCTTCGAGCAGCTCGAGCCGCTCGGCGAGCTGACGCTGACCTGGACGGCGGATCACTGGTCCGACGAGACGCTGGCGACCCTGGGGGCCGACTATGACCGATGAGCCGATGACCGCCGATGCCGCGGCACCCGAGCGGGAGCCTGCGCTCGAGCCCGTCGAGCAGCCGGCGGAGGAGCCGGCCGCGTTCCCCGGCGGCGTCGCGCAGCGGCTGGAGGCGATCCTGATGATCGCGGACGAGCCGCTGTCGGTCGTGTCGCTCGCCACGGCCGTGGGCGCGCCCGTGCCGGCCGTGCGCAAGGCTCTCGCCGCGCTCGTCGCCGACTACGACGGCCGGGCCGGCACCCCCGAGCGCGGCTTCGAGCTGCGCGAGGTGGGCGGCGGCTGGCGGTTCTACGTGCGGTCAGAGTACGACGAGATGGTCGCGGGATTCGTGGGCGGACAGGCGCCCGCGCGGCTGTCGCAGGCGGCGCTCGAGACGCTCGCGGTGATCGCCTACAAGCAGCCCGTGACACGCTCGCAGGTCGCGTCCATCCGCGCCGTGAACGTCGATTCCGTCGTGCGCACGCTGCTCGCGCGGGGCCTCATCACGGAGGTCTCCACGCATCCCGAGACCGGCGCGATCCTGTACGGCACGACCGACCTGCTGATGCAGCAGCTGGGCATCAACTCACTCGACGAGCTGCCGCCCATCTCGCCGCTGCTGGACGACGGATCCGACGGATTCGACGACATCGTCGGCTGACACCATGGACGGTGTCCCCCTTCCTGGCGGAATGGGGATGCGAATCCGGCAGAAAGTGGGACATGGAAGACAAGGCAGAGGGCATCCGGCTGCAGAAGGTGCTCGCGAACGCGGGCGTGGCGTCGCGGCGCGTGTCGGAGCAGCTGATCGTCGAGGGCCGTGTGCGGGTCAACGGCGCGGTCGTGACCGAGCTGGGCTCGCGGATCGACCCCGAGAGCGACCTGGTGGACGTCGACGGCGTCGCGGTGCAGCTGGATGCGGGCAAGCGCTACGTCATGCTGAACAAGCCCACGGGCGTCATCAGCTCGATGAAGGACGACCGCGGCCGCAAGGACCTGCGTGCGTTCACGAAGGACTGGGAGGAGCGCCTGTTCAACGTCGGGCGCCTCGACTACGACACGTCGGGCCTGCTGGTGCTGACCAACGACGGCGAGCTCGCACAGGTGCTCGCGCACCCGTCGTTCGGCGTCACGAAGGTGTACATCGCGAAGGTCGAGGGCACCGTCACGCCGCAGACCATCGCCACTCTGACCCGCGGCATCGAGCTCGAGGACGGCCCGATCCACGCCGACAAGGCGCGGCTGCTTGACGCGTCCGCCGGCCACAGCCTCGTCGAGCTCACGCTGCACTCCGGTCGCAACCGCATCGTGCGACGCATGATGGCGGCCGTCGGGCATCCCGTGGTCGAGCTCGTGCGGCGCCAGTTCGGGCCGCTGCACCTGGGAACCCTCCCAGTGGGCCGCGCGCGCGAGTTGACTAAGGTGGAACGCGGCGCGCTGCTGACTCTTTCGCGCCAGGGATCCGGCGCCGACGCGTCCGTCGATCCGACGGGGGAGGAGCCCCCTTCGATCCAGGAGCCGGAGGACTCGTGAGCGACATCGCTGTGCCCGCGGGCGGCGTGAGTGCGCGGGACCCGCTCGTCCCTGGGCGGACGGCGCGCGTGTCCGGAACCGTGCGCATCGTCGGCGCCGGTCTGCT
>NZ_JAPSJA010000315.1 GCF_031178525.1 Microbacterium sp. | reverse complement strand
GCCCAGCTTGACCGCGCCGCTCGCCGTCGTCGAGCCGGGCGTCGGCACCGCGCACGACTCCGCCTGCGAGCGGTCCCACGCGTCACCCGCACGCGTGCGGCGGATGCGCAGCGGAGCCCCGTCGCGTGAATCGGCGAGGAGGTGGGAGGGCGCGGCGTGCGTGACCTCGACCGTGACGACGTCGCCCGGTCGCGGCAGCTCGGAGCCGGCGGGAACCTCGAAGTGCACGAGGCGGTTGTCCTCGGCGCGGCCGGTGAGGCGATGCGTCGCGGCGTCCTTCTTGCCCTCGCCCGTCGACACGAGGACCTCGAGCGAGCGTCCGAGCTGCTTCTGATTCTCCTCGAGCGTGATGCGCTGCTGCAGCGCGATCAGGCGGTCGTAACGCTCCTGCACGACCTCCTTGGGCACCTGGTTCGGCATGGTCGCGGCCGGTGTGCCCTCACGGATCGAGTACTGGAACGTGAATGCGCTGGCGAAGCGAGACTGCTCGACGACGCGCATGGTGTCCTCGAAGTCCTCGTCGGTCTCTCCCGGGAATCCGACGATGATGTCCGTCGTGATGGCGGCGTGCGGGATCCGCTCGCGCACCCGATCCAGGATCCCGAGGAACTTCGCGCTGCGGTAGGAGCGGCGCATCTCGCGCAGGACCCGGTCGCTGCCCGACTGCAGCGGCATGTGCAGCTGCGGCATCACGGCGGGCGTCTCCGCCATCGCCTCGATCACGTCGTCCGTGAACGCCGCGGGGTGGGGGCTGGTGAACCGGATGCGCTCGAGGCCCTCGATCTCGCCCGCGGCGCGCAGCAGCTTGCCGAACGCCTGACGGTCGCCGAACTCGACGCCGTACGAGTTCACGTTCTGCCCGAGCAGCGTCACCTCGATCGCACCGTCCTCGACGAGCAGGCGGATCTCGTTCAGGATGTCGCCGGGGCGGCGGTCCTTCTCCTTGCCGCGCAGGCTCGGCACGATGCAGAACGTGCACGTGTTGTTGCAGCCGACCGAGATCGACACCCAGCCGCTGTAGACCGAGTCGCGCTTCGTCGGCAGGGTCGAGGGGAAGGTCTCGAGGGACTCGAGGATCTCGAGCTCCGCCTCGCCGTTGTGGCGCGCGCGCTCGAGCAGACTCGGCAGGGAACCCATGTTGTGGGTGCCGAAGACGACGTCCACCCACGGCGCCTTGGTCTGCACCGCCTCCTTGTCCATCTGGGCGAGGCAGCCGCCGACGGCGATCTGCATGCCGTCGTGCTTGTCCTTGCGGGACTTGAGATGGCCGAGCGTGCCGTAGAGCTTGCCGGCCGCATTGTCTCGCACGGCGCACGTGTTGATGATGACCACGTCGGCGTCTGCGCCGGCCTCCGCGCGCACGTACCCGGCGCTCTCCAGCGAGCCCGCGAGGCGCTCGGAGTCGTGCACGTTCATCTGACAGCCGAAGGTGCGCACCTCGTACGAACGCGGACGGCCGTCGACGGTGAGCGCGGCGGGCGACGGCTCGATGAGGGTGGGAGCGCTGGATGGTGTGGTCATGGCGTGCCCATTGTACGTTTCGCTGACCTCCACGGCCCTGCGAAAGGCATCAGTCGAACCGGACGGAGGAGCGCGGACGCCGCGCCTCCTCGAGAGCTGCCCGCGCGGCCGACAGCGCGAGCCCGCCGCCGTATCCGCGGCGCGCGAGCTGACCACTGAGTCGCCGCAACGCCGTGTCGTCGTCGAACCGCAGCAGGGACGCCGCCTTTCCGCGCGCATACTCGAGCGCCCGCTCGAAGTCGTCGTCGGGCAGCTCGGCAAGCGCCTGGTCGATCACGGCGCGATCGATGCCCCGCGCAGAAAGGGACTGCGCGATCGCCCGGCGCCCCTGATTCTTGCGCTCGACGCCCGCGTACACGAGCTGGTCAGCCAGGGCCGCGTCATCGAGCGCGCCGAGGCGAACCAACCGCTCGACGATCTCGTCGATGTCGTCCGCATCGAGCTGGTCCTCGCGGAGCTTCGCCCGCGCCTCCGACACGGACAGCGACCTCCGGCGGAGCGCCTTGACGAGCCGAGCTTCTGCCTGCTCCCGTCGCTCGTCCGTATCCGGCTCCGCGGCGTCAGCCTCGGGCAGCTCGACGAACCGGACGCCGCTCTGGGTCGGTGTGACCTCGAGCGGCTTGACCGGCGTCGGACGCCGGTCGCCCGGGCGGGACCCGAGGTCGCGCCAGGTCATGTGCCAGCCTTCACCTTCGGCCGCGCCGCCGCGCGGGACGTCTTCCGGCGAGGGCACCGGGCCACCGAAGAGCGGGATGACGGGAGCGATCCCGCCATCCCGCTCGTCAGCCACAGCTCACCCCTCGCGCGCGATCGGCAACCATCAGGCCGTGCGGCGGGCGGCCACCTGATCGGCCGGAGCGTCCGCCGACGCGGCCGTACCGCGCTGCCCGATGCCGAGCTTCTCCTTGATCTTGTTCTCGATCTCGAGCGCGACGTCGGCGTTCTGGAGAAGGAAGTTGCGGGCGTTCTCCTTGCCCTGGCCGAGCTGATCGCCGTCGTAGGTGTACCACGACCCCGACTTCTTCACGATGCCGTGCTCGACACCGAAGTCGATCAGGCTGCCCTCCCGCGAGATTCCCGTGCCGTAGAGGATGTCGAACTCTGCCTGCTTGAAGGGCGGAGCCAT
>NZ_JAPSJA010000314.1 GCF_031178525.1 Microbacterium sp. | reverse complement strand
AGCACGCTCGCCGTGAGCGGCTCGCCCAGCGTGAGGGTCGCGGCGCTGGCGGCCTTCAAGCCGCCGAGACCCCACGTGAACAGGCCGTAGGCGACCGTGATGGTCGCCACGCCCAGCCACAGCGTCATGAGCGTGCCGCGCGGATCCGCCAGCCAGCTCACGTCCGTGAACGGCAGTGCGACGAGCGCGATGGCCGCGGCCCCGCCCCCCATCGCGCCCACGACGGTGAAGGGGTGCCAGCCGGCGTCGAGCAGGCGGCGCTGCGCGACGGCGAGCACGGCGAACGAGGCGCCGGCGCCGAGGGAGCCGAGCAGGCCCGCGGCGTCGGCGGATCCGCCGTCGCTGCCGCCGAAGCCCAGCAGGGCCACGCCGACCGTGGACAGCGCGGTCGCGGCGCCCCAGAGCCATCCCGGCGCCTTGCGGGTGAGCCCCCACTCGAGCAGGCCCGCCATCACCGGCGCCGAGCCGAGAGCGATGACCGTGCTCACGGCGACGCCGTTGGTCGAGGTGCCGAGGAAGAACAGCGGCTGGTAGACGAACAGGCACACGGCGGTGATGGACATCAGGACGAGCGCGCCCGCCGTGAGCGGGAGGCGCACCTCGGCGGAACGGCCGCGACGCCGCAGCCATGCCGTCACGAGCGCCAGCGCCGAACCGCCCACGATCAGGCGCATCACGCCGACCGCGAAGGGGGTGGTGTCGCCCGGTCCGAGCGCCTGCGACGTGCCGGTCGTGCCGAACAGCAGGGCCGCCGCGAGCACGGCGAGGACGGCGGGACCGGAACGGGGAGAGGGCACCAGCCATTCCTATCGCATCGGCCGGGTCGCCCCGTCGCCGTAACGCCAGGGGTTTCCGATCCCCAGGACCGTAGGCTGGGGGTGTGACCGTCCGTCTCTACGACTCCCGCGCGCAGGCCCTGCGCGACTTCGTGCCGCTCGTGCCCGGGAACGTGTCGATGTACGTGTGCGGCCCGACCGTCCAGTCCGGTCCCCACATCGGGCACCTGCGCGGTGCGCTCGCTTTCGACCTGCTGCGGCGCTGGCTCGCTCACCGCTTCGGCCAGGTCACGCTGGTGCGCAACGTCACGGACATCGATGACAAGGTGCTCGAGAAGGCCACGCCCGAGGAGCCATGGTGGGCCCTCGCGTATCGGATCGAGCAGGAGTTCACGGCCGCGTATGCCGCGATCGGCATCCTGCCGCCCACGTACGAGCCGCGCGCGACCGCATCCGTGCCGCAGATGCAGGAGCTCATCGCGCGCCTGATCGAGCGCGGACACGCGTACGCGGCCGAGGGGGACGTGTACTTCGACGTCCGCTCGTGGGCCGAGTACGGCACGCTCACCCGCCAGTCGCTCGACGCCATGGAGCCGGCGACCGACACGGACCCGCGCGGCAAGCGCGATCCGCGCGACTTCGCGCTGTGGAAGGGCGCGAAGGAGGGCGAGCCGTCGTCCGCGATCTGGGATTCGCCGTGGGGGCGGGGGCGTCCGGGCTGGCACATCGAGTGCTCGGCGATGTCGCGCCGCTACCTCGGCGCGGAGTTCGACATCCACGGCGGCGGGCTCGACCTGCGCTTCCCGCATCACGAGAACGAGCTCGCTCAGTCGACCGCAGCAGGCGACGCGTTCGCGCGCTTCTGGATGCACAACGGCCTCGTGACGGTCGAGGGGCAGAAGATGTCCAAGTCGCTGGGCAATTTCACGCTCGCGGCCGATCTGCTCGCGGCGCGGCCCGCGCCCGTGGTGCGGTACGCGCTCGCCGCGGCGCACTACCGCTCCAGCCTCGACGTGTCCGAGGGCGGCCTCGACGAGGCCGCCGCGGCGCTCGGCCGCATCACGGGCTTCCTGAGCAGGGCCCGGCGCGTGCTCGGCGAGCCCGACGACGCCGACATCCCCGAGGCGTTCGCCGCGGCGATGGACGACGACCTCGGCGTGCCGCAGGCTCTCGCCGTGCTGCATGAGACGGTGCGGGCGGGCAATACCGCGCTCGACGCGGGCGACGATGACGCGCTGCGCGCCGCGCATGCCGACGTGATCGCGATGGTGCGGGTGCTGGGCCTCGACGAGGTCGGCGGCACGCAGGAGACGGGTACCGCGACCGAGTCGGCGCTGTCGGCGCTGGTCGAGGAGCTGATCTCCCAGCGCGCCGAGGCGCGCGCATCCAAGGACTGGGCGACCGCCGACCGCATCCGCGACCTGTTCGCGACCGCGGGCGTCGCCCTCGAAGACAACGCTGACGGAACAGTCTGGAGAATCAATGGCTAACACGGGTCGCCCCGGCGCAGGCCGCGGCAAGAAGAAGGGCCCCACCAAGGGCACGGGCGGCCTCGGTCGCAAGGCCCTCGAGGGCAAGGGGCCGACGCCCAAGGCCGAGGACCGCGTCTACCACGTCGCCCACAAGCGCAAGCAGGCCGCGGAGCGGCTCGCCGCCAAGCGCGGCGGCGGTGCGTCCAAGCCGCCGACCCGCGCGCCGCGCGCCAAGGGCGACACGGACATCGAGTTCGTCACCGGCCGCAACTCGGTGCTCGAGGCGCTGCGCGCCAAGATCCCCGCGACCGCGTTCTACATCGCCCAGCGCGTCGAGATGGACGACCGCGTGAAGGAGATGCTCGCGATCGCCAAGAACCGCGAGATCCCGATGCTCGAGGTCA
>NZ_JAPSJA010000313.1 GCF_031178525.1 Microbacterium sp. | reverse complement strand
CGAGGCGGAGGCGCGGCTGGAGGCGCTGGGCTGCCCGAAGGTGATGCTGATGGTCCGCGCGGACAACGAGCCGGTGCTGGCGTACTACGACGCGATCGGATATCAGCGCGAGACGACACGGGTGACCGGCCGCCGCCTGATCCCCGACGTCTGAGCGCAAATAGACTGGACGGATGACCGAGATCGCCTTCACCAAGGGCCACGGCACGGGCAACGACTTCGTGATCGTCGCCGACCCCGACGGCGAGCTCGACCTCAGCGACGCGCAGATCGCCGCTCTGTGCGACCGCCGGTTCGGCATCGGTGCCGACGGCCTGCTTCGTGTCGTGCGCTCGGCGCACATCCCGGAGGGCGCCGCGTCGCTCGCCGAGGAGCCGGACGCCGAGTGGTTCATGGACTATCGCAATGCCGACGGTTCGAAGGCCGAGATGTGCGGCAACGGTGTGCGGGTCTTCGCGCACTACCTGCTCCAGGCGGGCCTTGCCGAGCTGCCCGCCGGCTCGACGCTGCCGATCGGCACGCGCGCCGGCGTGCGCGACGTGATGCGCAGCGACACCGGCTACCAGGTGGACCTCGGTCGCTGGCGCGCCGAACCGGGCGATCCGCTCGTGGCGGCCACGGGACTCAGCGTGACGCGTCCGGGCCTGGGCATCGATGTCGGTAATCCGCACGTCGTGGTGGCCCTCGCATCCGACGAGGAGCTGGACGGTCTCGACCTCGCGTCCCGGCCGGCGATCGAACCCGAGCCGCCGCACGGCGCGAACGTCGAGTTCGTGGTGCCGCGTGAGCCCCTCGTGAAGCACGGCGTCGGCCGCGTCCGGATGCGGGTGTTCGAGCGGGGCGTGGGCGAGACGCTCAGCTGCGGCACGGGCGTCGCGGCGACGGCGCTCGCCGTGCGCGACTGGGCGGGGCGCGGCGCGCCCGACCACTGGCGTGTCGACGTGCCCGGCGGCACGCTCGGCGTGCGGATGTTCCCCGCAGAGGACGGCGAGCACGTGGCGCTGTCCGGCCCCGCCGTGCTCGTCTACTCCGGCACCGTCACCCTGGTCTGAGCCATGGGGCCCACGCTGCGCGGCATTGTGCTGGCAGGCGGGCGGTCATCGCGCCTCGGCGGGCTCCACAAGCCCGCCATCATGATCGGCGGCGTCGCGATCGTGGCGCGCGCGATCGCCGCGCTGCGCGCCGTGGGCGCTCAAGTGCTCGTGGTCGGCGACCCCGCGGGTGTGCCGGACGGTGTGGCGGTGGTGCGCGAGGATCCGCCCTACGCCGGACCGCTCGCGGCCGTCGCCGCGGGCGTTGCCGGACTCGATCCGGAACCCGACGGCGTGATCCTGCTGCTCGGCGGCGACATGCCGTTCGTCACGCCCGACACGCTGCGCGCGCTCGCCGAGAACGCGCCCGCTGTCGCCACGGACGAGGACGAGCGTGCGCAGCCGCTCTGCGCCGCATGGCCCGAGGGCCTGCTGCGCGAGAGGCTGGCCGCGCTGGGCGACCCGACGAACCGCCCCCTGCGGATCCTGTACGCCGAGGCCAGCCCGCATCGCGTGTCGATCGCTGCCCGCGAGGCCATGGATGTCGACACTCCCGACCTGCTGCGGGCGGCGCTGGCCGACCCCGGAGCGGGGGAGTGAGCGTCAGACCTCAGGGAGCTGCAGCGGCTCGGTGGGCGGCGAGCCATGGCGGCGCACCTTGAGCACGCGATACCCCTTGCCGGTCGCCGTGCGATAGACGCTGAAGCCGTCCGCGAACGACGATGCCAGCCAGCGCTGCAGCGAATCCGAGCCGAGGTCGCGCTTGACGACCAGATGCGCGTCGCTGCGCTCGGCCAGGCGCGGGATCCAGGTCTCCAGCAGCTCATGCAGCACCGACTTGCCGACCCTGATCGGTGGGTTCGAGCGGATCGCACGGAACGTCACCTGCTCGGGAACATCGTCGGGCAGCACGGCGTTGACATTGTCGAGGCCCAGCGACGCGGCATTGCGTCGCACCAGGTCCAAGGCGCGCTCGTTGACGTCGACGGCCCACACGCGTGCGCGAGGGGACATCATCGCCAAGGAGAGCGCGATGGGGCCCCAGCCGCAGCCGAGGTCGAGGAAGTCGCCGCCGGAGGGCGGTTCGGGCGTATTCGCGAGCAGTACCGAGGTTCCCACGTCGAGGCGCTCGGGGCTGAACACCCCCGCCGCCGTCGTGAGCTCCACGGGGCGCCCGGCAAGGGTGAGCCGGATGCGTCGGAGGTTCTCGGGACTGGTGGGACTCGCGGAGAAGTAGTGGTCCACCATAGGGGGCCAGCGTAGCGGAGGAGCCGCCGTCCCTGCGAGGCGGTCCGGCGGCGGACGCGCCCCGACCGGCGGCCCCGTAGCCAGCCGACACGCGGAAGAATATGCTGAGGAACTCGATGCGCGCGGAGCACCCGCGGCAGCGTCGGAACGAAAGGTTTGAATGACTGACACCACCACCCCCGATCCCACTTCTCTGGGCGGCGTCGACGACGATCGCGGCCGCGAGGCGGGAGCGAACGACCTGGTGGATCGCGTGCTCTCGCGCGCCGAGTCGCGCACCGGAGCACGGGTCTTCGGTGCGGCGCAGGCGCTGCAGGACGTGGCGACCACGGGTGAGGGCTCGACGGACGGCGAGCAGTGGGATCGCGAGGAGCGCGCGGCGCTGCG
>NZ_JAPSJA010000312.1 GCF_031178525.1 Microbacterium sp. | reverse complement strand
CGCGGAGCTGAGACCGTACACGCGGGCGGCGTTGCCGCCCCACACCAGCGCGCGCTGCCCGGGTGGAAGATCCGCCAGGACCTCGTGGACCAGGTCTGTCCACTGCCACGGCGCCGCGGCAAGCAGCACGACCGGCCAGTCACTGCCGAACAGCAGCCGGTCGGGTCCGAAGACCGTGAACGCGTGGTCGATCGCGCCCCGCAGCTCATCGTCGTCCTCGTGTCCCCAACGCGCCTCGGTGACGATGCCCGAGAGCTTGGCGACCGTGTTCGGCGCCGCGGCCAGCGCCGCCAGATCGTCCCGCCACCGTTTCATGCCATCCCGCGCGCCGGACGCGGCATACGCCAGCGGGGGTTTGCCGAGGTGATCGAGAACGAACCGGGTCTCGGGGTGGCGCGCGACGAGCGCTGCGGCGTCCGCGAGCTGCTCGGGACGCACCACCAGGTCGAACGGGAGCTCGGCAGCCGCGAGAGCGTCGAGTCCTGCTTCCGCGCGCGCATCCGTCAGCCAGTGCTCGTTGCGTTCCTGATGGACGAGATGGCGGATGCCGACCAGACGGTCGCCGCCCGACGCCGCACGCAGGCTCCGCAGAGTCCCCGCGGCGTCGCCGCGCAGGTCGACCCAGCCGACGACACCGGCGATCATCCGAGGGTGCGCGTCCGCGAGGGCGAGCAACGAGCGCGTCTCCTCGGCGCGGTGCGCGGTCTGCACCAGCACGGTGCGGTCGATGCCGCACTGCCGCTGCATGGCGGCGAGATCCTCGAGCCACACGTCCCGGTCGATGGCCGCCATCGAGACCGGGTCGATCCACGGCTGCGGCGTCAGCTCTCTCCGCCAGAGGTGCGCGTGCGCGTCGATGATCACGCCCGCCTCCTGGCGCGCGGGGCGAGGGGGATGACCGAGGTCACCGACCTGAGAGAGGCGGGTGCCCTCCTGATCGTCGACATCGGATCTCTCCTCGGATGGTTGAGAACGCTCGGGCGAAGCGGATGAGCCGGGTTCGGCACGTTCCGGAAGCGGGGTCACGCGTCGCGGGCTCGGCGGAGCCAGCGTTCGATGCCGGAGATGTGCACCTGCGCCGCCGCGGCGGCGAGGGCGGTGTCGTGGTCGGCGATCGCGTCGAGGATCGCCCGGTGCTCGACGAGCGTGCGCTCCACGGCACCCGCCTGGGTGAGGCCGCGCCACACGCGCGCGCGGACCGTCTGACTCGTCAGGCTCTCGAGCAGGCCGGCGAGGTAGCCGTTCCCCGAGAGCCGGGCGATCGCGGCGTGGAATCGCACGTCGTGGTCCACGAGCGATTCGATGTCCGTGTCGGGGGAGACGGACGCGATCTCGTCGTCGAGCGCGGCGACGTCCGCGACGTCCGCCGTCTGCGCCGCAAGGCCCGTGGCGTACGACTCGAGAGCGCGCCGCACGGCGAAGATCTCGACGAGCGAGTCGTCGTCGTGGAGGTCGACGACGAAGGAGATCGCTTCGAGGAGCAGGCGCGGCTCGAGGCTCGTCACGTAGGTGCCGTCGCCGCGCCGCACATCGAGCACGCGGATCACCTCGAGCGCCTTGACGGCCTCCCGCATCGAGCTGCGCGACAGCCCGAGACGCTCGGCCAGGTCCTTCTCCGGAGGCAGACGAGAGCCCGGCGTCAGTTCGCCGCTGACGATCATCTCCTTGATGCGCTTGATCGCTTCGTCGGTGACCGCCACCCGTCCATCCTCAGACATCCGATGTTCCGCTGCAAGAGGTCGAGGGTTTTCCGGCCGATGCGGACGCCCTCGAACCGAACATCCGATCTTTACGGGGTCTCGGGGCGGGAGAGAGCGGCCCACCGCGCTCCGGCGCGATGCCGCGCTAGGCGCTCGTCTGCACGAGCTGCTGCAGCGCCCAGGCGTTGCCATCGGGATCGGTGAAGTGGACGAAGCGTCCCCACGGCTGGTCGTCGACGCCCTGCGCGTCCACGCCGCGCTCGCGCAGGTACGCGAGGGCGGCATCCGCGTCCTCGACCACGACCTGCACGTTGCGCATGCTGCCGGGCGCGTCGTCGGTGATGCCGTCGCCGAAGCTGATCGAGCAGGCGGACCCCGGCGGCGTCACCTGCACGAACCGGAGTGCGTCGTTCACGCGATGGTCGTGGTCCACGTTCCAGCCGAGGGTGTCGCCGTAGAAGGCGACCGCGCGGTCGGTGTCGGAGACGGGCACGAAGATGAGTTCGATCCGGAAGTCCATGGGTCCTCGCTTCTCTCACGGCCGAGCGTACAAGCGGCCTCGGACACCGGCGAGGGCCCGGGCGCTCCTTGGTGGGCGGCGTCCCCCCGAGCGTCCAAACCACATGGTGTGAACGAGACCACACGGTTCGGCCCTCGCAAACCCTGTGGTCTCGTTCACACCACATGGTTTGGGCGCCAGGGGCAGGGGCCCGGAGCCGCCCGAACCCACCGCGGCCGCGGTGAACCCAGGCGGCGCATAGGGAACTGCCGGGGCATCCACACCGGTATGGGGAGTTCAACCCCTGTTAAGACGCCGGACGCAGTGCGACCCTGGAGGGGCACGTCGGCGTCCGGGGGGATGCCGGAGTGCCGGCCCATCCGCCGCATCGGGATCATGACTCCGGGGGAGCCCGTGGTCCCCACAGCCCGGGCCCGACCGACACGCACCCGTCGCATCGGTCGGACCCGGGCTCTACTTCTGCC
>NZ_JAPSJA010000081.1 GCF_031178525.1 Microbacterium sp. | reverse complement strand
CGATGCGGCCGAAGGTGGTCTTGGCCTCGTAGAAGCCGTAGTCGATGTTCGCGCGCAGCGTGTGCAGCGGCACACGACCCTCGCGGTAGAACTCCGAGCGGCTCATCTCCGCGCCGCCGAGGCGGCCTGAGACCTGGATCCGGACGCCCTTGGCGCCGGCGCGCTGGGCACCCTGCAGACCCTTGCGCATCGCGCGGCGGAAGGCCACGCGAGCGCTGAGCTGCTCGGCGACGCCCTGCGCGACGAGCTGAGCGTCGGCCTCGGGGTTCTTCACCTCGAGGATGTTCAGCTGGATCTGCTTGCCGGTGAGCTTCTCGAGCTCGCCGCGGATGCGCTCGGCCTCCGCGCCACGACGACCGATCACGATGCCCGGGCGGGCGGTGTGGATGTCGACGCGGACGCGGTCACGCGTGCGCTCGATCTCGATGCGGCTCACGCCGGCGCGGTCGAGGTTCGACTGCAGCAGCTTGCGGATGCGGATGTCCTCGGCCACGTAGTCGGCGTAACGCTGACCCGGCTTCGTCGAGTCCGCGAACCAGCGCGAGACGTGATCCGTGGTGATGCCGAGGCGGAAGCCGTACGGGTTGACCTTCTGACCCATTAGTTGCTCGCCTTCTTGTTGCTGCCGGCAGCGGTCTCAGCGACCTCCGGCGTCGAGAGCACGACCGTGATGTGGCTCGTGCGCTTCTTGATCTGGAAAGCGCGACCCTGTGCACGGGGCTGGAAACGCTTGAGCGTCGTGCCCTCGTCCACGTAGGCGTTCTTCACGAACAGATCCTGCTCGTCCAGGTACTCGCCGTCCTTGTCGGCCTTCACCTGCGCGTTGGCCATGGCCGACGCGACGAGCTTGTAGATCGGCTCGGATGCCGACTGCGGCGCGAACTTCAGGATCGCGAGCGCCTCCTGGGCCTGCTTGCCCTTGATGAGGGCGACGACGCGACGAGCCTTCTGAGGGGTCACGCGGATGTGTCGCACACGTGCGATGGACTCCACCATTTCTCTCTCCTCCTCGGTCGCCTTAGCGGCGACGGCCCTTCTTGTCGTCCTTCTCATGGCCGCGGAAGGTGCGGGTGGGCGCGAACTCGCCCAGCTTGTGGCCCACAAGCGTCTCCGTGACGAACACGGGGATGTGCTTGCGACCGTCGTGCACGGCGATGGTGTGTCCCAGCATGGCGGGGATGATCATCGAGCGGCGCGACCAGGTCTTGATGACGTTCTTGGTGCCGGCTTCGTTCTGCGAGACGACCTTGCGAAGCAGGTGCTCGTCGACGAAGGGGCCCTTCTTCAGACTGCGGGGCATCTTCTTTACTCCTACTTGCGCTTCTTGCCGGCGTTACGGCGACGCACGATGAGCTTGTCGCTTTCCTTGTTGGCGTGGCGGGTGCGGCCCTCGGCCTGACCCCACGGCGAGACGGGGTGACGACCACCGGACGTCTTGCCCTCACCACCACCGTGCGGGTGGTCGACCGGGTTCATGGCGACACCGCGGACGGTCGGGCGGACGCCCTTCCAGCGCTTGCGGCCGGCCTTGCCCCAGTTGATGTTCGACTGCTCGGCGTTGCCGACCTCGCCGATCGTGGCGCGGCAGCGCGCGTCGACGTTGCGGACCTCGCCCGAGGGCAGGCGCAGCTGGGCGTAGGGGCCATCCTTCGCGACGAGACGCACCGAGGCGCCCGCCGAGCGAGCCATCTTCGCGCCGCCGCCGGGACGGAGCTCGATGTTGTGGATGACGGTACCCGTCGGGATGTTGCGCAGCGGCAGGTTGTTGCCGGGCTTGATGTCCGCGTTCGGACCCGACTCGACGATGTCGCCCTGCTGCAGCTTGTTCGGCGCGAGGATGTAGCGCTTCGTGCCGTCCACGTAGTGCAGGAGCGCGATGCGCGCCGTGCGGTTGGGGTCGTACTCGATGTGAGCGACCTTGGCGTCGACGCCGTCCTTGTCGTTGCGACGGAAGTCGATCACGCGGTACTGGCGCTTGTGGCCACCACCGATGTGACGGGTCGTGATGCGGCCCTGGTTGTTACGGCCACCGGTCTTGCTCAGCGGGCGGAGCAGCGACTTCTCGGGCGTCGATCGGGTGATCTCGGCGAAGTCGGCCACCGACGAGCCGCGGCGACCGGGGGTCGTGGGCTTGTAGTTGCGAATAGCCATGTTCTCTCTTCCTCCCCGACCGTCAGCCGACTGCCGTGAAGATGTCGATGGTGCCCGACTTGAGCGTGACGATGGCGCGCTTGGTGTCCTTGCGCTTGCCGATGCCGAAGCGGGTGCGGCGGGCCTTGCCGACGCGGTTGATCGTGTTGACCGAAGCCACCTGCACGCCGAAGATCTTCTCGATCGCGAGCTTGATCTCGGTCTTGTTCGAGCGGGGGTCCACGATGAACGTGTACTTGCCCTCGTCGATCAGTCCGTAGCTCTTCTCCGAGACGACCGGCTTCAGGATGACGTCGCGCGGGTCCTTCTGGACGGCGGTCATGCCGAGACCTCCTCAGTGGCGCCGGCCTTCTGCGCGATGAACGCGTCGATGGCGGCCTTGGTGAAGACGATGTCGTCCGAGACGAGCACGTCGTAGGCGTTCAGCTGGTCGGCCATCAGCACGTGCACGTAACCGAGGTTGCGCACGCTCAGGTAGCCGAAGTCGTCCTCACGGTCGAGCACGACGAGCACGTTCTTGGCCGGGGCGACCTTCGCGAGGAAGGAGGCCGCCGCCTTCGTCGAGGGCTCGGCGACGCCGAACGACTCGACGACGTGCAGGCGGTCACCGCGGAAGCGGTCGCTCAGCGCACCCGCGAGGGCGGCGGCGATCATCTTCTTAGGGGTGCGCTGCGCGTAGTTGCGCGGCTTCGGACCGTGGACGATGCCACCGCCGGTCATGTGCGGCGCACGGATCGAGCCCTGACGGGCGTTACCCGTGCCCTTCTGCTTGAAGGGCTTGCGGCCGGCGCCGGAGACCTCACCGCGACGCTTGGTCGAGTGGGTGCCCTGGCGAGCCGCCGCGAGCTGCGCGACGACGACCTGGTGGATCAGCGGGATGTTCGTCTTGACGTCGAACACCGAGGCGGGCAGCTCGACCGAGCCGGCCTTGTTGCCGTCGATGCCCAGAACGTCGAGAGCGAGAGTCGAGTCAGTCATCTAACTCAGGCCCCCTTCACAGCGTTGCGGACGTACACGGTGCGGCCGCGCGCGCCGGGGACGGCGCCCTTGACGAGCAGCAGACCCTTCTCGGCGTCGACGGCGTGAACCGTGAGGTTGAGGACGGTCACGCGCTCGGCGCCCATACGGCCGGCCATGCGCATGCCCTTGAAGACGCGGCTCGGGGTCGACGATGCGCCGATCGAACCGGGCTTGCGGTGGTTGCGGTGCGCACCGTGCGAGGCCGAGACGCCCTTGAAGTTGTGGCGCTTCATGACACCCGCGGTGCCCTTGCCCTTGCTCGTGCCGACGACGTCGACGAGCTGGCCGGCCTCGAAGGTGCCGTCGACCGTCAGCTCCTGACCGAGCGCGTACTCGGCGGCGTCGGCGGTGCGGATCTCCGCGAGGTGGCGGCGCGGCGTGACGCCGGCAGCCTCGAAGTGGCCCGAGAGCGGCTTGTTGACCTTGCGGGGGTCGATCGCGCCTGCGGCGATCTGGATGGCCGAGTAGCCGTCCTTCTCCGCCGTGCGGACCTGGGTCACCACGTTCGGGGCGAGCTCGATCACCGTGACGGGGATGAGCTTGCCGTTCTCGTTCCAGACCTGGGTCATGCCGAGCTTGGTACCCAGCAGGCCCTTCGAAATCTTGTTGTTGATGTCAGCCATGTCGAACCCGCCCTTAGAGCTTGATCTCGATGTTGACGTCCGCCGGGAGGTCGAGACGCATGAGCGAGTCGACGGCCTTCGGCGTCGGGTCCACGATGTCGATGAGGCGCTTGTGCGTGCGCATCTCGAAGTGCTCGCGGCTGTCCTTGTACTTGTGGGGCGAACGGATCACGGGGACCACGTTCTTCTCCGTCGGCAGCGGCACCGGGCCGACGACCTGGGCACCCGCACGGGTGACCGTGTCGACGATCTTGCGCGCCGACGAGTCGATGACCTCGTGGTCATACGACTTCAGGCGAATGCGGATCTTCTGTCCCGCCATTTGTCTGCTCACTCTCTTTACGCGTCGTACCTCACGGGCATTGGACGCACGTACCCTCCGGAAACCCTTCGGGCCAGTTTTCACATGTCAGTCCACGCGCACAGAGGTAGCCCCTGCGGTGTGGTTGTGTGATTTCGTTCTCCTGCCCGCGGCCCAGACTCGGTCTGTGCACTGCCCTGGCAGTGATCCCGCGCAGTCCTCCCTCGGGGAGCGCACGCGGAAATGTGGAACTTGTCTATTCTGCCATCCGCGACCACCCCGAGGCAACCCGGGCGTGTCGCGCGTCGAACCGCGGAATTCTGCGGCCCGTCGCGCCTCGTTGGGCGGGTTCCCAGGCTGCGGATCGGAAGCGATCTGCCGATTCGTCCGATCCGCGCGTCCGGGCTTTCGCGAGGGGATCCGGCTTCGCGAGGACGAATGCTCCCCGTGGCTCCTCGGCGACGCGGATCTCCTCCTGAAGGCGCCCGGCGGGTCCCTCGTTCACAACGCGGATCCCTCCCCATCACTTCCACGGATCCGAGATTCGCCGCCGGGCGAGCACAGCCAGGGCGCCACGCTTCCGGCATGGACCTGATCGACTACCTCGCCGCGCGGGGCGGCGTCATGCGGACGCGTGACCTGCGGGACGCCGGTTTCTCGACTCACCGGATCGAGCGCAGCATCGCCTCCACGGCGACGTACCGTCCTCGGCGAGGCTGGCTCGCGCTCTCCGGAGCCGATCCGGATCTCCGCGGGGCGGCAGCGTGCGGCGTCGTCCTGACGTGCGTGACGCAGGCGAAGCGGCCCGGGCTGTGGACCTACAGGGGTGAGGATCCGCACCGGCATCACGTCGCGGCATCCGCGCACTCCGGGGCGGTGACGGTGTCGCAGTCGCTCGTGCACTGGTGCAAGCCGCTGATCGCCCGTTCCCCCGGCACGCTCGTGGACCCGATCGAGAACGTGCTGGCGATTATCGCGGAATGCCAGCCGCACGAGCGGGCGCTCGCGGTGTGGGACTCCGCCTTCCAGCTGCAGCTGGCGGATCGCGACGCGATCGCCCGCTTCCCGCTGCGGCCCGCCGCCCGGCGCCTGCTCGCCGAGGTTTCGCCGTTCCGCGATTCCGGACTCGAAACGTTCATCGTCACGCGGCTGCGGTGGCTTCAGATCCCCATCCGCTCCCAGGTCTGGCTCCACGGGCGGCGGGTCGACATCCTGATCGGCGACCGGCTGGTGCTGCAGGCCGATGGCGGCCACCACGTGGGCGCGCAGCGGACGGACGATAACGAGCACGACGCGATCCTGCGTCTGCACGGCTACACGGTGATCCGCGTCACGTACCGCCAGGTGGTCGATGACTGGCCACGGGTGCAGGACGTCATCCTGCGCGCGATCGCGCAGGGGCTGCACAAGGCGGCGTGACGGCGCGCCCACCTGCACGAGGAGATCCAGCTTCCAGAGGACGAATCAGGATGAAAACGCCCTCACGAAGCGGGATCTCCTCGGGGAAGGCGGGCGGACGATCGCCGCGCGGGCGTCAGTACCAGTTGACGGACTGGGAGTGGCCCCACGCGGCGCACGGGGTGCCGTAGGCGCGGGAGATGTAGTCGAGGCCCCACGCGATCTGAGTGGTGGCGTTCGTCTGCCAGTCGGAGCCGACCGTGGCCATCTTGCTGCCGGGCAGCGACTGCGGGATGCCGTAGGCGCCGCTCGAGGGGTTCGAGGCCTGGTAGTTCCAGCCCGACTCCTTGCTCCACAGCGACACGAGGCAGCTGAACTGGTCGCCGCCCCAGCCGTAGCGCTCGGCGGCCATCGCCTCGGCGGTGGCCTGCGCGCCGGACGGCGAGTTCGCCGCGGCGAGGGCTTCGGCGGCCTTGCGCTCCTCCTCGGCCTTGCGCGCGGCCTCCTCGGCCTTGCGCGCCGCCTCCTCCGCCTTGCGCGCGGCCTCGGCGTCCGCCTCCTCGAGGGCGGCGGTCTCGGCGACCACGTCCTCGACCGCGGCCTCGGCGGCCTCGGCCTCACCCTGCACGACGACCGCGGGCATGCGCTGGTAGTCGCTCAGGTGACTGACGCGCTTCTCCAGCGCGGAGGTGTCGGCCTTCTCGTGCGCGTCGTCGAGGGCCGCCTCGGCATCCGCGAGGGCGGTCTGCGCGAGCTCGACGGTCTCGGGATCCTCGGATGCGACCGCGACGGTGCGCGCGGGCTGCGGCACGGCGGCGGACACCGCGACACCGCCTGCCAGCACGATGCCGAGGCCGGCGGCGACGCCGACGAGGCGCCGCTTGCGACGGATCGATCGCTCGGCGCGAAGCAGGGAGATGTGGTTGGCGCGGGGGAACGGGGCGAGCAGGGGGGAATCGGAGTGGTTCTGCGACATACCTGGTGTTTCGATCGGGTGCGTCCGCGCTCGCGTCTGGGCGGGCGCTCGGGCGCACCCGCTGCTTCGCGCGGCGGCTTCGGGCCGACGCCGCGCGACGAGAACGGACCCTCCACCGTCTCCCGCTCCCCTGGGCGAAGCCCGGCGATGCCATGGGATTCGCGTGGGCGGCCCGTGGGCGTTACCTGTTCGTTACCTGGCCATCGGCTGGGCGGGAGGACTCCGCGGCCGCGTCCGCACACGAAGCGACCCCCGCCCCAGGCGCGGGCGGGGGTCGCGTGCGAGACGGCCGTTACTTGTCGCCGACCGCGCCGTCGACGTTGTCGCGGATCTGGTCGATCTTGTCGTCCATGTCATCCGGCAGCACGCCCTTGGCGAATTCGGTGACCTTGTCGAGCACGGTGTCGCTGACGTCCTCCGCCTTCGCGCTCTGCAGCGCGTCCTGCAGCTTGTCCTTGTTCTGCTCGAACGCTTCCTTGCCCTGGTTCACGAGGTCGTCGAAGCCCATGGTTTCCCTCCGGTCCGGTCCGGTGCGCCCGCCGATCCGCGCGCATCCGGAGACAGTGTGGCAGTCGGGCGGATGATCCGGAACCCGCTCCGCGCACAGCCGGCCCGACGCGGTGCGATCCGGCTCAGGCGGCCGTATCGCCCGGCATCGCGGCGGCGCGCGCGGTCTTGGCGAGGATCAGCAGATCGCCCAGCAGGTTCCAGTTCTCGACGTAGGCGAGGTCGAGGCGGACGGTGTCGTCCCACTCGAGGGTCGAGCGGCCCGAGATCTGCCAGAGACCCGTGATCCCGGGCTTGACCAGGAAGCGGCGATGCACGTGGTCGGCGTAGCGGTCGACCTCGCGCGGCAGCGGGGGGCGCGGCCCGACGAGCGACATCGAGCCTCCCAGCACGTTGAACAGCTGCGGCAGCTCGTCCAGGCTGTAGCGCCGCATGAAGCGGCCCAGCCGGGTGATGCGGGGGTCGGCCCGCATCTTGAACATGACCTCGTTGCCGAGTCCCCCGCGATTCGAGGCGATGAGCTCGGGCAGCCGGCTCTCGGCATCCTGCACCATCGAGCGGAACTTCAGCATGCGGAACTCGCGGCCATGGCGGCCGACGCGCTGCTGCCGGAAGATCGCCGGCCCGGGAGACGTGAGCCTGACCAGAAGCGCGAGCACGATCAGGAGCGGGCTCAGCAGCACGATCAGCAGCGCGCTGCCGAAGAGGTCGACGCTGCGCTTCAGGAAGCGCTGTCCCGCCGAGAAGCGGGGGGTCTCCACGTGCATGAGCGGCAGACCCGCGACGGGTCGCATGTGGATGCGCGGACCGGCGATGTCGGTGATGCTCGGTGCGAGCACGAGGTGCTGCCTGCCCGCCTCCAGGGCCCACGAGATCTGCTTGACGCGCTCGGGACCGACCTCGTCGGTGCTGGTGACGATGATGGTGTCGGCGCCCGTCGCCTCGATCGCGGCTTCGATCGCGTCGACCCTCCCCATCACGGGGATCTCGGATCCGGCGACGTGGTCGCCGACGAGACCGGTGGGGGTGCACGCCCCCACGACGCGGTAACCGGCGCCGATGCTGCGGCGCAGCTCCTTGGCGATGTGTGCGACGGTGCGGTCGGAGCCGACGAGCAGCACGCCCGCCGAGTACTCCCCGCGCGCGCGGCGACGGCCCAGCCACCGGCGCCAGAACCAGCGCTCGGCGAACAGCGCCAGCAGGCCGAGCGGCAGCGCGAGCAGCAGATAGCCGCGTGCGATCTCGAGGCGCAGCAGGAACGCCGCGATCGCGACGACGCCGAACAGCCGGATGCTCGTGTCGAAGATGCGCTTGTACTCGAGCGTGCCGACGCCGATCACACGATCCGAGCGCGTGTCGTTCAGCGCGAGCGCGATCATCCACAGGGCGATGATGATGACCGAGAGGGCGAGGTACGACGCGGACCCGTAGGGGACGATGCCCTCGTGCGCGACCTGTCCCCACCAGCCGACGGACAGGGCCTGCGTACCGAAGACGACCGCCGCGATCACGGCGAAGTCGGTCGCGAGCAGGAGCGTCGCGTAGCGCGAGCGCCAGTCGAGCGTCGCCGCGGGGCGCGCGGATGCGCCGCCGACGAGGCGATCGACCGTCGGCGTCCGCACCACTGCGGCAGTGCCGACCGACCTCGCCTCCGGCGACGCGCCCGCGATGTTCGTGACCAACCGACCCGTCCCGTTTCTGTCGTGCTTCAGCCCGGGAATCATACCGCTCGGCCCTGGCCGCTGTGGGGCGGGAGCTGAACAGGTCAGCGGGCGGCGCAGCCCTCGCTCGCGGTCGTGACCTCGGTCTCGTTGATCATCGGCGTCGAACGCACCTCGAGCGGGCCGTACTCGCCGTCCTCGCCCGAGAACGTCGCGGTCACACGCGCCTTCTCCGAGGGCTTCAGGTAGGTATGAAACCAGGCGACCGGGCGCTCGAGGTCGACGATGTCGTCGCGCATGACCTGGACGTCGCGCCCGTTCACCGAAACGCTCTCTACTTGCGTGCCCGGAGGGCCGTAGACGTACACCGCCGTGCGGAAGTGCCAGATGCCCCAGTTCTGGCTCTTGACGTAGTCGGGGAGCTGCTTCGCCGACTCGCGATCGATGTCGAGGTGCAGCGAGGTGGTCGTCGTGAGGGTGCGGCGCCCGTCGGCACAGGACTCCACAGCGTCGATTGAAGATCGCATGTAGTAGTCGATCTTCGAACCCGACTCGTCGCGGAAGTACACGCCGACGGTGGTCTGATCCTCGTTGTCGGTCGGAAGGATGCCGGAGAGCTTGAGCGGTGCGACGACCTCCTGCACCTTCTCGTTCGCGCTATAGAACATGATGTCGCCGGACTCGATGCCCTCTCCGACCGCCCACGCCATGTCCTTCGGGTTGAACGCGCCTGTCGATAACTTGGCGAAGATCTCCTTGGCGGCGCTCGAGAAGAACTTGTCGGCGCCCTTCTTCGTCTCCTGCGTGCCCCAGCGCTCATACACCTCGCTCAGCAGCAGCTGCACGGCGTTGTCTTCCGTGAGGGCGTCGCCGGTCGCGAGCTCGACGGGACCGGTCGCGCGGAGCATCCGCGCGAGTGCGATGGGGTTCACGGATACGACGCCGTCGATCTGATCGTCGCGCACGTCACGCTGCCACCACTCGGTGACGATGCGCGCCATCGTCGGGAAGTCGGGGCGGCTCGACGAGGTGTTGATGCGCTTGACGAGGAAGTCGCTGTACAGGTCGAGCGCGCTCTGCGGCACGTCGACCTGGACGGGGGTGTCGTTGGCGTAGACGTCGCTGTTGGCCTGGTGGTCGATCGCCACCTTGCCGGCGTCGGCGGTCACCAGGGACTGCGACGCGGCGGATCCGCCCAGCCCCACGGATTCCGCGTTGTTCTGGAAGACGAGCAGGTAGTTGCGCTTGCCGTTCGCGCCGAGCAGCTCGGGCAGCAGTTCGACCATGGGCGCGGCCACGTTCATCACGTCACCGACCTGCTCGACGCCGCCGCGCACGGGCCCGATCAGGGCCGACGACTCGCGGACGGCCGCGATCTCGTCCGACAGACGCACGATGGTCGGCGCGGCCGAGGAGATCACCGGCAGGGCTCGGGCGAGCACGGGCTCGTCGCTGTCCTGCTCGAACTCGGCGAACACGGGGCGGCCGAGGCCGTTGACGGCCACGTCCAGCGACTCTGCGGCGAGCCGCACGGCTCGCAGGTTGTCGCCCGCCCACGGCACGAACTCGGCCAGGCGCCACACCGGGTCCCACCACACGCTGGCAGCGAGCCCTGCGTGACCGCCCAGCTCGTCCAGCGCGTCACTGACCTCCAGCTCGCCGTCCTGCACCTGGCCGATCAGCTGCTGGCTGGCCTCGAGCTCGTTCTTGACGAGCAGCGCGCGGACCGCGAGCCACGCGGTGGCCAGCAGCACCACGACCAGCGCGATGACGAGCGCCTTGACGACCTTTCGGCGCGGTGCGGGCGCATCCGCCTCGGACGTCGCTGCCGAGGCGGATCGCCCGCTGCGGGTGCCCCGTCGCTCCCGCGCCTCACGGCGTGACATGGGCGCGCCGAAACCGTGCGCAGAAGCGGGGGAGGTCATTCGGTCATCCTACGAAACGCGAACTGTCAGAACCGTGAGGGCACGCATCACTCCGTGAAGCCGCCCTCGAGGATGACGGGCGTCGTCGTGAGGTCGAGCGACACCTTGCCACC
>NZ_JAPSJA010000080.1 GCF_031178525.1 Microbacterium sp. | reverse complement strand
GCAGCTTGTGCCGCGCGGGGATCTCGGCGGTCAGCCGCGCGACGTCCGGGTCCAGGAACGGGAACCGGCCCTCCACACCGTGCGCCATGAGCATGCGGTCGCCCTGCGACGACAGCAGGTATCCGGGAAGCAGCGTCGTGATCTCGAGCCACTGGGCGCGCGAGAGCGGATCCCACGCGCCGCTGTCGGGCGGCATCCGGGCGACCAGGGCGGCGTCCACGGCGGCGTCCGCGCGCATCGCGGGGTCGAGCAGGCTCTGCAGGGCCGCGGTGGTGCCCCACCGCGGCCGGTGCGAGAGCGCCGGGTCGTCGCCGTCGAGGTCGCGCCCGAAGAACCGTCGCCCGAACGCGGGCGCGAGCGACGGCGACCGTGCCATCCACGGGTACAGCAGCTCGACCGCGCGGGCGCGGGCGGGGGAGGCGGGATCGCGCGCCCAGAACTCCCGGATGCGCGCCTCGCGGAACAGGTCGTATCCCGCCAGCATCTCGTCGGATCCCTCGCCCGTGACGACGACCTTGCAGCCTGCGTCGCGCGCGAGGCGGGAGAGCAGGAACATGGGCGCCGCCGCCGTGCGGAGCAGCGGCGCCTCAGCGTGCCGCACCACATCGGGCAGGACGTCGGCGACCTCGCGCGAGGACACCACGATGTCGTCGTGCCGGGTGCCGAGCCGCTCCGACATGAGGCGCTGGTAGCGGCCCTCGTCGTACTCGTCCTCCGCGAAGCGCACCGAGAACGTGCGCAGGCGTACGCCCGGCAGCTGCGCGATCACGGCGCTCGTGACGGCCGAGTCGATCCCGCCGGACAGGTAAGCGCCCACCGGCACGTCGCTGCGCTGGAAGCGCAGCACGGTCGCGCGGGTGATGGCCTCCCGCACGGCGTCCACGTTCGCCTCGAGATCCTGCCGGGGCTCCCTGCCGCGGACAGGGAAGTCGAGGGCCTCCACCACGTGCAGCCGCTCGCCGTCCTCGTCGACGACGAGAGCGCTGCCGGGCGGCACCTGGTGCACGCCCCGGAACACCGTGCGCGGGGCGACCGGAGACCAGAACGTGAGCGTCTCCTCGAGCCCGATCGGGTCGAACGCGCGGGGCACATCCGGATCGGCGAAGAGCGCCTTGACCTCGGACGCGAACAGCAGGCGCCCGGCGGCGCGCGTGTAGTACAGCGGGTGCACGCCGAACCGGTCTCGGCTCAGGACGAGGCGGTCGGTGCGGCGGTCCCACAGCGCGAGCGCCCACTGGCCGTTGAAGCGCGCGAAGCACCCGAGGCCCCACTCCTCCCAGGCGTGCACGACCACCTCGGTGTCGGAGCGGGTGCGGAACCGGTGGCCGCGGTCCTCCAGCTGCGCCCGCAGCTCGACATGGTTGAAGATCTCGCCGTTGAAGGTGACCCAGATCCGGCCGTCCTCGTTCGACAGGGGCTGCGCGCCGCCGGATGCGTCGACGATCGCGAGCCGCACGTGCCCGAGTGCGACTCGCCGGTCGCGATAGAGGCCAGCGCCGTCCGGCCCCCGGTGCCGGAGCGTCGCCAGCATGTCGCGCACGAGGTCAAGGTCGGGCACGTCGCGTGGCGTGTGCACGCCGCAGATGCCGCACATCAGCGGCCGGCCTCGAGCGCGGCGAGCGTGCGCCGGATCCAATCGGTCGAGCCGAGGTGGGCCGGATGGATCGCGGAGTCCGGCAGCACGATCCCGAGCGCGTCCTCGAGGTGGAGCGCCACGCCGATCGCGGCGCTGTCGGCATCGCGCGCGTGGGCGATCACCGTGGCGCACTCGCGGACGATGATCTCGCTCTCGATGAAGGTGACATCCGTCGTGTACTTTCGCGCGGGCATCCGCACTCCTTCCGAAGGACGCGGGCTCTGGAGGAGTCGCGCCATGGGGAAAGAGAACGGAGCGGGGCGTTTGGATACCCGCTGAACGGAAGGAGTCTCAATGCGACTGGAGACGCAGGCGACCGCGACGGACGTGCGCGGCCGGCTCGAGGAGTTCATCCTCGACGATCTGCTGTTCGGCGACGCGGGGCGCATGCCGGCCGGCGACGAGTCGCTCATGGAGACCGAGGTCATCGACTCGACCGGCGTGCTGGAACTGATCGAGTTCGTCGAGCGCGAGTTCGGGATCCGGATCGAGGACTCGGAGACCGTGCCGGAGAATCTCGACGGCATCGACCGGCTGGTCGCGTTCGTGCAGCGCAAGGTGACGGAGTGATCCGCCGCGCTCGCGGGAGGCGGTGAGCATGGGCGCCTTCGCCGTCGACAGGGCAAAGACCTACGCCGTCATGTTCGGCGGCGCGCGACCCGGGGGGTTCGCACGTGCCGCGCTGTGGCTGGTGCGGCCCGAGCTGCCGGCGGTCGCCGCCTACCGCTTCGGGCAGTGGGCCGAACGCGTGCGCGCGCGTCGCCGGGCCCTCGGCACGGTGTTCGTGCTGCTGCATCGCGTGTGGAACACCTGGCTGATGCGCATCGACCACATCGACATCAATCACGGCGCCCGGATCGGCGCGGGCCTGCTGCTCGTGCACGGTCACGGCGTCATCATCGGACCCGTCAGGATCGGCGCGAACAGCGTGCTGCATCAGAACGTCACGATCGGTCAGCGCGTCGCGCGGGGCGATCAGGGCATGCCGACGATCGGCGACGACGTGTGGATCGGCCCGGGCGCCACGATCACCGGGGCCATCACGGTCGGCGACCGCGCGACGATCTCCGCGGGCACAGTGCTGTCGCGGGACGTTCCGGCGGGAGCCCTGGTGGCGGGCAACCCCGGGCGGGTCGTTGCGCGCGACTACGACAACGCCGGGATGATCAACTTCGTCGTCCCGGCTGATCCGTCATCCGCGGAGCAACGTGCCAGGGACGGCAGGGCGCCGTCAGCGCCGGGGCGTCAGAGGCGCCCGGTGGCCTTGAGTGCGAGATAGCGGTCGGCGATGCGCGGCGGCAGGTCGTCGGGCGACGCGGCCAGCGCCTCCGCGCCGGCGCGCGTGATCGCCCGCGCGACGCTCGCTGCCGAGCGCAGCGCCGCCTCGGCGGCCGCCGCCCGGTAGAGATCGTCGACGGAGTCGTCGGCGCCCGCGGCGCCGCGGGCCGTGCGCTCCAGGTCGGCGTCGGTCGCGGTGCCGACGAGCACGACCGTTCCCGCCCGCACGGTCTGCGGCAGCGTTCCCAGGAAGCCGCGCGCGGCCTCCGGTGCCTCCTGCGCCGTGAGGACGACGAGCAGCGAAGGGTGCGTCGCCAGAGCGCGCGCCTGTGCGAAGGCGCCGTCCCAGTCGGTGTCGATCAGCTGCGCTTCGACGGGGGCGAGCGCGTCGACGAGCGCGGGCAGCAGCGCCGCGCCCTCGACGCCCGTGACGCGCGCCCGCACGACGCGGTCGAACGCGACCAGATGCACGTGGTCGCCCGCGCGGACGGCGAGCGCCGCGAGCAGCAGCGCCGCCTCGAACGCCGCCTCGAGACGGGTGCCGTCGCCCGCGCGCGTGGCGGCCGTGCGACCGGTGTCGATCAGGATCACGACATGGCGGTCGCGCTCGGGCCGCCACGTGCGCAGCATCGTGCTGCCCGCCCGCGCTGTCGCGCGCCAGTCGATCGAGCGCACGTCGTCGCCGCGCACATACTCGCGCAGCGAGTCGAACTCGGTGCCCTGGCCGCGCACCTGCACGCTCGTGTTGCCGTCAAGCTCGCGCAGCCGGGCGACGCGCGAGGCGAGGTGCCGCCGCGAGTGGAAGGGCGGCAACACCCGGATGGCGCCGGGCACGTCCATCCGGCGCTGCACGCCGGCGATTCCCAGCGGGCCCGCCGAGCGGATGACGGCGAACTCCGTGCGCAGCTCGCCGCGGCGGCGGGGCAGCAGCGGGATCGTCGCCGAGCGAGACTCGTGCGGCGGCACATCGAAGCGCAGCCGTCGCGTGGCGGCGCCGGCCGTCGGCTGCCAGGCGTCTCGCACCGTCGCCCGGATCCGTCGGGCGCCGTGGTTCGCCAGCCGCAGTCGCACGTCGACGCGCTCGCCGAGCCGCACGCGCGCGGGGCCGGTTCCGCCGGTGCGTCCCGGATAGCTCCGATCCAGCACGAGTGCGCGCGGATCGGGCGCCGCGAGCGCGTCCGCGGCGACGAGCGTCCCGCACAGCAAGATCCACCCGGCGACCACGAGCCACGGGTCGACGCCCATCGCCGCGAGCGGCAGGAGCGGGATCAGACCGGCGGCGATGATCCAGGGCAGGAGAGCGGTGACGAACACGGGACGCGGATCAGAGCGGGACGGGTGTCTGCTGCACGACGGAGTTGAGCACGGCGTCGACCGACACGCCCTCGATCTCGGCGTCCGCGCGCAGCCGGATGCGGTGTCGCCAGACGGGCACGAGCATCGCCTGCACGTGATCGGGAGTGATGGCGGGATAGCCGCCGAGCCACGCCCACGCCTTCGCGGCGGCCAGCAGCGCGGTAGAGGCGCGCGGGCTCGCGCCGAGCTGGACGGACGGGCTCTGCCGCGTGGCGCGCGCGAGGTCGACGACGTACGCGAGCACGTCGTCCGTCACCGTCACGGCGGCGGCCGCGCGCTGCGCCGCGCGGATCTCGTCCGGGCTCACGACGGGCGCGACGCCGCCCAGCTCGCGGGGCGAGAACCCGTCGGCGTGGCGGCGCAGCACCGCGACCTCGGCGTCGCGCGGCGGCACGTCGATCAGCAGCTTCAGCAGGAACCGGTCGAGCTGCGCCTCGGGCAGCGTGTAGGTGCCCTCGTGCTCGACGGGGTTCTGCGTTGCGCACACGAGGAACGGGTCCGGCAGCGGCCTCGTCACGCCGTCGGCCGACACCTGGCGCTCCTCCATCGCCTCGAGAAGGGCCGCCTGCGTCTTGGGAGGCGTGCGGTTGATCTCGTCCGCCAGCACGATGTTCGTGAACACCGGTCCCTCGCGGAACTGGAACTCACCCGCCTTCGCGTCGTAGATCAGCGATCCGGAGACGTCGCCGGGCATCAGGTCGGGCGTGAACTGGATGCGCTTGGTGTCCAGCCCGAGCGCGCGACTGAAGGTGCGCACGAGCAGCGTCTTGGCCACACCCGGGACACCCTCGAGCAGCACGTGGCCGCGAGCGAGCAGCGCGATGAGCAGACCGCTGACCGCGCCGTCCTGTCCGACGACGGCCTTGCCGACCTCGACCCGGACGCGGTGCATCGCGTGGCGCAGGGCGTCGGCCTCCTGTGCGGCCGCCGGGGCAGACGAGGCGGGGGCATCGACGGCGGCGGGGTTCTCCATGCGGTGTTCCTCTCGAGCGGGGGAGTGCGGTTGGGGGAAGGGCGGGCCGGTCAGCCGCTGCGACCGTCGATGCCGGCGGCGTCGACGGCGTCCTCGAGATCGCGCAGCCGACGACCCAGCGAGGCGAGGTCGGCGTCGGACGACGGGACATGAGTCAGGATCGCACGCGTCACCGAAGCGGGAGCGCCGAGTCGCGCGGCGGCCGCGTCGGCGACCTCGAGCGGGGCGGCGTTCGGGGGCATGCCGAGGCGGCGGGCCATGCGGGAGGCCGCGCCCTGACGCAGCAGCTCGGCCGCGTGCGCGGGCTCCGACGCGCGGGCGTAGAGGCGCGCGCGCCCCTCGAGCGTCTCGCTGCCGCGCACCGTGACGGGCAGGCGCTCGGCGACGAGCGGCCCGAAGCGCCTCCCGCGCCACAGCGCGGCCGCGAGCCCCGAGAGCAGCAGCAGCACGATCGCGGGCGTCACCCACGGCGGCGTCAGCTCGCCGAGCGTGGGCGCGGCACCGCCGTCCTCCGCGTCCTCGAAGGACGGGACGTACCACACGACGCGTTCGTGCGTGCCGATCAGTCCGAGGCCGAGCGCCGCGTTCCCCTGCCGGGCGAGCTGCTCGTTGGCGAACAGCACGGTGCCGTCGATCAGCGTGACGTGGCCGGCGCCGCCGGGGGCGCGCACGAGGCCGAAGCCCTCGCCGACCGGGTAGCAGCCCTCCGCCCCGGCGGGCGCGGTCAGCGCCCTGCCCGGCTCGATGGCGCCCGCGCGCTCGGCGACGGGCAGCGTGCACGCGGGCGCGACCGCCTCGTCGCCATAGCCCGCGTAGGACGCGCCCGGTATCAGCAGGTCGGCGACGGCGCCGTCGGCGTCGAGCACGACCGTGTCGCCCGCTGCAGCGACCAGCTCCTGGATCGTGTCCTCCGACAGCGTCCACGGGTCCGTCAGCACGAGCGTCGTCGAGGCGTCGAGACGCTCGAGCGTCTCGGCGCGTCGCGTCGTCGGGATGACCTCGACACCCTGCTCACGCAGGATCTGCACGATCGCGCGGGCGCCGTCCGCGCCCGGACCCTCGGGATCCAGCGGGGGGCGCGGCGTCCAGTCGCGCGTCGCGAACAGCGACAGCAGGCCGCCCAGCAGGAGCACGGCGGCTCCCAGCGCGATCCAGCCGAGCACGCTGCGGCGCCGGCCGCGCCGCTCGAGCCCATCGCGTGCGAACGGATCGGCGTCGCCCTCCGCCGTGCCCGCGGCGGGAGGGGCCACCGGCACGTCGACGGTCGCGCTCATGTCGTCGCCTCGTTCCGTCGGGTCAGCACCCTCCGGGCGCCGCCGGGGCGGGCTCGTCTCGCCCGTCCCGTCACGCGAGCACCGCCTGAGGAGCGCGGCGGGGAGTGGCGCGGACGAGCTCGTCGTCGAGCGACGCGACGACGTCGTACAGCTCGGCGGAGCCGTGACGGCGCAGGTAGCGGACGTCGTCGAACGCGCGCGCAGCGGCGTCCAGCCGGGCGGCGTGCGCGGGGAACGGATGGTGGGCGCGGCGCGCCAGGCTCTGCGCCGTGGTGCCCGGCGGCGCCTCGACGATGCCGCGCTCCTCCAGTCCTCGGGCGAGGGCGCGGAAGCGGATCACGATCGCCTCGTCCCACTCGCCCGCCGCGGCCTGGGCGCCGGCGGCCTGACGCAGCTGCGACGCCGAGCGGGTCTCGGCGTCGCCGAACAGCAGCGCCGATCGCTCGCCCGTGCGGTGCGCGAGCCGCGGACGGCCCCAGATCAGCACGGCGGCGATGACGAGGCCGACCGCGATGACGACCGCCGCGATCGCGAGCACGGGACTCCACTCCACGTCGCCGCGCGGGTTCAGCAGATCGTCGATGAAGTCCCCGATGGCCTGTGCGAGACGGTCGAGCGGCGTCGGCTGCGCCTCGGCGTAGACCGGATCGGACAGTTCCCGCTCTGCCCACTCGCGCGCCTCGTCGCGGTCGGGGTCGAGCGCCTCGGCGGGGAGGACGGCACGCACGAGCGCCGTCGCGAGCAGCCCTGCGCTCACGATCCGCTCGGCGGGGACGGCGGGGACGGCGGGTACGGCGGCTGCTGAGCGGGCTGCGGCGGCTGCCCGGAAGACGGCGGCGCGGGGGACGGCGGCGCCGGGTATGGCGGCTGCTCCGGCGCGGGCCGCTGCGGCGGATACGGCTGCTGTCCGTACGGCGGCTGCTGCCCCTGCGGCTGCTGCTGCGAGTACGGCGGATACGGCGCCGGCGGGGCGTACGGCGGCTGCCCGGGATGCGTCTGCGGCACGGGCGCGCCGTACGCTCCGACGTAGCGCGGCTGCGACGCGTACTCCGCATATGACGGGTCGTACGCCCAGGGATCGGGCAGCGTGGCGGCGCCCAGTTCGCGCTGCTCGACGTAGGCCTGCAGACGCAGATCCAGAGCCTCCCGCCGCATGCGCGCGTCGATGTACATGAGCGCGCCGCCGGTGCCGGACACGATCGTGGAGATCGCCGACACGAGCAGCTGAAGCGCCGCGCTCAGCAGCCCCACCGCCAGCACGACGCCGATCCCGGCACCGGGGTCGCCGCCTTCGCCGAACGGCACGAGGATCGCGGGCAGGAAGCCCGCGAGCAGCTGCAGGGGGGCGCCCACGATGCTCGAGGCCACGCCCATGATCAGGGAGATCAGGATCATGACGCCGAACGTCGGCCAGAAGCGGCCGCGGGTCAGCACCCACGAGCGCGCGATCGCACGGAAGGGGCCGGTCCGCTCCAGCACGATCGCGGCGGGCACGAGGTAGAGCTTGGTGCCGATCCACGCTCCGAGCGGGACGAGCGCGAGCAGCGCGGGGATCGCGATCGCGAGCAGCCCCCACTGCTCCGTCGCCCCCGCGGCGAAGAAGGGGACCGCGATGACGACGGCCACCACCACCCAGACGAGAAGCTGCAGCGCGAAGTAGCCCGCGAGGCGCCAGAACACGGGGCGGACGAGCGCCCACAGCTCACGCAGGGTCGCCCGCTCGCCGACCACGGCGCGCGAGACCTCTGCGACGACGACGCCCTGCACGATCACGCTGAGTGCGGTGATCGCGAGCGAGACCACGATGCCGGCGATGATCGTGATCGCGGTCGAGCCCGCCATGATCGCGTCGAACTCGTCGGTGTACGGCTCGACCGTGTCGAGCCGGGCGAACGAGAACCAGGCCACGAGTCCGAGGATCGCCACGGCGGCGAGCGACGCGACGGTCTGCACGCCGACGGCGAAGCCGAGCAGCACCTTCGGGTTCCCGCGCAGCGCGCCGAACGCCTTGCCCAGCGCGGTGCCGAAGCCGAATGGATACAGCGGGACAAGCCCCGCGCGCGGGGCCGGCCGCCACGTGGTCGCCTGAGTCATCGATCCCCCTCGAGAGCCGCTCGCGCGTGTCTGTCCCAACTTACAGACAGGGAGGCGTCTACTAGGCTGATCGGGATCTTCCTCCCTCCGCGGATTCGAAGCAAAGGATCTTCGCCCTCCATGACCGCCCGCATTCTGGTCGTCGACGATGACACCGCCCTCGCCGAGATGATCGGCATCGTGCTGCGCACCGAGGGCTTCGAGACGCTGTTCTGCGCCGACGGCGAGCTCGCCGTGGACATGTGGCGGCGCGAGCGTCCCGATCTCGTGCTGCTGGATCTCATGCTCCCCGGCAAGGACGGCATCGAGATCTGCACGGAGATCCGGGCGGAGTCCGGCGTGCCGATCATCATGCTCACCGCGCGGGCCGACACGAACGACGTCGTGGGCGGTCTGGAGGCGGGCGCCGACGACTACATCGTCAAGCCGTTCAATCCCAAGGAGCTCGTCGCGCGCATCCGCACCCGCCTGCGGCCCGCTGCCGAGGCGACGAACGACGTGCTGCGCATCGGCGACCTCACGGTAGACGTCGCCGCCCACGAGGTGCGGCGCGGGCAGAGCGCGATCGCGCTGACACCGCTCGAGTTCGAGCTGCTCGTCGCGCTGGCGTCCAAGCCGCAGCAGGTGTTCTCCCGCGAAGAGCTGCTCGAGCAGGTGTGGGGCTACCACTACAAGGCCGACACCCGCCTGGTGAACGTGCACGTCCAGCGCCTGCGCGCCAAGATCGAGCTCGACCCGGACAACCCCCGGATCGTCACCACGGTGCGCGGCGTGGGCTACCGCGCCGGCGCGGTCTCCGACGCCGCCGCGTCCTAGCCATGCCCGCTGCAGGGACGCCGACGCTGTTCGCGTGGCACTCGCCGCGCACGTGGCCCAGCGCCGCGGGGCAGCTGTGGAACCGCTCGCTGCAGTTCCGCACGATCCTGATCACCACGGCGCTCACCGCAGTGACGATCACGGTCGCATGCGTCTGGATGGCCCTCGCGATCCAGAACGACCTGTTCCGGTCGCGGGTGGACGAGGTGCAGACGGATGCCTCGCGCGCGGTCGGCGAGGCGCAGCGCACGTTGGACGCCTCCGAGGTCGCGGGCAGCCGCTCGCAGATGCAGGTGCTGTGGAGCCAGGTCACGACCTCCATGCGGAGCTTCGCCGCGACCGATCAGATCGCGGCGTTCCGGATCGACCGCGCGCCCGTGGCGCTGGCACCGCCGGACTTCGGCTTCGGCGGCCTGGCGGCGGAGGCCGTGTCCCCTGGCCTGCGCGAGCGCGTGCAGACGCAGTCGACGTCGCAGTGGTGGCAGTCGATCGCGATGACGGACACGGAGGGCGAGGAGGTGCCCGGCATCATCGTCGGCCAGCAGCTGCGCGTGCCGAACGTGGGGGCGTACGAGGTGTATCTCGCATACGACCTCGCGGACGAGGCCGAGACGCTGCTGTTCGTGCAGCGCACGCTGTGGGGGTCCGGCGTCGCGATGGTGCTCATCGTCGTGGCGATCCTGTGGGTCGTGCTGCGTGCGCTCGCGACGCCGATCATCGAGGCCTCCGCCACGAGTGCGCGCCTTGCCGCAGGTGATCTGAAGGTGCGCATCCCGGTGCACGGCGAGGACGAGCTCGCGATCCTGGGGCGTTCCTTCAATGCGATGGCCGACAGCATCGAGTCGCAGATCCAGGAGTTGGCCGAGCTGTCGCTCGTGCAGCAGAGGTTCGTCTCCGATGTCTCGCACGAGCTGCGCACGCCGCTCACCACGATCCGGCTCGCGGCCGACATCATCCACGACCGCCGCGAGGAGTTCGACGCCACGACGGCGCGAGCGGCCGAGCTGCTGCATGCGCAGGTGGCGCGGTTCGAGGGACTGCTCACCGACCTACTCGAGATCAGCAGGTACGACGCGGGCTCCGTGCAGCTCGAGCTCGAGGCGACGAGCCTCGCGCACCTCGCCGAGGACGTGCTCGAGTCGATGCGTCAGGTCGCCGAGCAGCACGGCACAGAGCTGCGCCTCGTCGCGCCGGGCGGATACTCGCCGGTCGACATGGATCCGCGCCGCGTGCGCCGCATCCTGCGCAATC
>NZ_JAPSJA010000079.1 GCF_031178525.1 Microbacterium sp. | reverse complement strand
CGCGTAACCGGGCAGCTGGGCCAGCGTGATGATGAGCGTGAAGCCGAACGAGCGCACCAGGTCGAAGCCCTGCGCGAACAGGATCGACGGGATCCAGATGAAGGCGCCGTAGTAGGAGAAGTTCACGCAGAACCACACGAGCCACAGAGCCGCCGTGCGGGTCCGCAGCGCCGGTGCCCACAGCGCGGCGACCGCAGCCATCCCGCGCGCAGCGGGCGGTGCGTGCACGACCTCCGTTGCGACGACGGGCGACGCCGCGCGCGCGACGGGCCGTCCGGCGGACGCCTCGAACTGCCGGACGACGGCGTCGGCCTCGGCGATACGTCCCCTGCTCTCCAGGTACCGCGGAGACTCGGGCAGGGCCCAGCGCACGACGAGCGCGTACGCGGCGGGAATCGCGCCCAGTGCGAACGCCCACCGCCATCCGTCCTCGAGCGGCACGACGAAGTACCCGATGAGCGCGGACGCCGTCCATCCGACCGCCCAGAACGCCTCCAGGATCACCACGAGGCGGCCCCGCATGCGCGTGGGCGCGAACTCGCTGACGTAGGTGGAGGCGACCGGCAGCTCGGATCCGAGCCCCAGGCCGACGAAGAAGCGCAGCACGAGCAGCGCGGCGACTCCCCCGACGAGCGCGCTGGCGCCCGTGGCGAGACCGTAGACGAGCAGCGTCAGCGCGAACACCTGCCGCCGCCCCAGCCGGTCGGCGAGCAGCCCGCCGAGGCTCGCCCCGACCGCCATGCCGATGAAGCCGACCGACGTGATCCAGCCCTTCTCGCCGTCGCTGAGCCCCCACTGCGCACCGAGCGCGGCGATGATGAACGAGATCAACCCGACGTCCATCGCGTCGAGGGCCCAGCCGATGCCGGAACCCGTCAGCAGGCGCAGGTGCTTGCGGGTGAAGGGAAGGGAGTCGAGGCGGGCCGAGGGCGCGGTCATCCCGCCAGCCTAATGGTCAGTGCGACCCTTACGCGCCATCCGCGAGCAGCTCGCGCACCCGCGGCGCGACGACGGTGCCGTACAGCTCGATGCTCTTCATGAGCTTTTCGTGCTCGAGGCCGCCGTTGGCGAACTTCAGGTCGAACCGTGTGAGGCTCAGCGTCCGCACGGTGTCGGCGATCTTCTGCGCGACGCGTTCCGGAGATCCGGCGAACACCGCGCCCTCCGGGCCGACCTCGTTCTGGAACTGGAGCCGGTTGTAGCCGCCCGCCCAGCCGCGTTCACGCCCGATCTTCTCGCGCAGCTCGGCCATGTCCGGATACAGCTCGTCCCACGCCTGTTCGTCGGTCTCGGCAATGTGCCCGGGCGAGTGCACGCCGACCGGGGCCGTGGGCCGCTCGAAGGACGCAAGCGAGCGATGGAACAGGTCGACGTACGGGCGGAATCGCGCCGGTGCGCCGCCGATGATCGCGAGCATCAGGCCGAGACCGTGGCGCGCCGTGCGCACGACGGATTCAGGCGATCCGCCGACGCCGACCCACGCCGTGAGGCCGCGCTCGGTCTTCGGGAAGACATCCGCCTCCTGCAGCCCGGCACGCATCGTGCCCCGCCACGACACGGGTCGCTCTCCCATCAGTTGAACGAACAGGTCGAGCTTCTCCTCGAACAGCGCCTCGTAGTCGCGCAGCTCATAGCCGAACAGCGGGAAGGACTCGGTGAACGAGCCGCGGCCGAGGATGACCTCGGCACGGCCCTGCGAGACCGCATCGAGCGTCGCGAACCGCTCGTACACGCGCACCGGGTCATCGCTCGACAGCACCGTCACGGCCGTCCCCAGCCGGATGTCCTTCGTCACTGACGCGATCGCACCGAGCACGACCTCCGGGCTCGAGACCGCGAACTCGTGACGGTGGTGCTCGCCGATCCCGAAGAACTGCAGCCCCACCTCGTCCGCGAGCTTCGCCTGCGCGACGATGTTCCGAATCGTCTCCGCGTCCGAGAGCCGTGACCCTCCCGGTCCGCGCGTGACGTCGCCGAAGGTGTCCAGTCCCAGCTCGATGTCCATGTGGCATCCTCCATTCATACGCATGGAACTGGGCGGCGACTCCCGCTATTCCCCGTCAGCCGAGGAGAGCCGTCCTGAGCGTGTCGAGGCCGACGCCGCCCAGGTCGAGCGCGCGCTTGTGGAACTCCTTCATGGAGAACCGGTCGCCGCGCGCGACGCGGTACGCGTCGCGCACCTGCTCCCACAGGCGCTGGCCGACCTTGTACGACGGCGCCTGACCCGGCCACCCCAGGTAGCGGTTGACCTCGAAGCGCACGAACTCTTCGGGCATGTTGACGTTGGCCCGCAGGAAGTCCAGCGCGTAATCGGCATCCCACGTGCCCTGCCCGTCCGGCCGAGGCTTGCCGAGGTGCACGCCGATGTCGAGCACGACGCGCGCCGCGCGCATCCGCTGGCCGTCGAGCATGCCGAGCCGATCGGCGGGGTCGTCGAGGTAGCCGAGCTGCTCCATGAGCCGCTCGGCGTACAACGCCCACCCCTCGGCGTGACCGGAGGTGCCGGCCAGCAGGCGACGCCACGAGTTCAGCTGGGCGCGGTTGTAGACGGCCTGGCCGATCTGCAGATGATGGCCCGGAACGCCCTCGTGGTAGACCGTGGTGAGCTCACGCCATGTGTCGAACTCGGTCACGCCCTCGGGCACCGACCACCACATGCGCCCCGGACGCGAGAAGTCGTCTGTGGGACCTGTGTAGTAGATGCCGCCCTCCTGCGTGGGAGCGATCATGCACTCGAGCGTGCGGATCGGCTCGGGGATGTCGAAGTGCGTGCGGCCCAGCTCGTCCACCGCGCGGTCGCTCGTCTCCTGCATCCACTCGCGAAGCGCCGCCGTGCCGACCAGCTTGCGGGAGCGGTCGCGCTCGAGGTGCGCGACGGCCTCGGCCACCGTCGCGCCGGGCAGGATCTGTCGTGCGATCGACTCCTGCTCCTCCGTCATGCGCGCAAGCTCTTCGATGCCCCACTCGTAGGTCTCGTCGAGGTCGATCTGCGCGCCCAGGAAACGGCGGGAGTGCAGCGCATAGAGATCGCGACCAACCGCGTCCGTCTCAGTCGCGGCGCGGGCCAGCGCGCCCGTGAGGAACTCGGCCAGCCGGTCGTACGCCGCGCGCGCCGCCGTGGCCGCACGATCCAGGTCGGAGCGGAGCGACTCGGGCAGGGACGCGCTCTCGACCGCCGAGCCGGACACGAGCGACGCGAAGAACCCGTCGTCGGCCGTGTAGCGCGGGATCTGGCCCGCGACCTCGCGCACCTGACGCGCGGCCGGCACGACGCCGCGCCGGATGCCCTCGGCCAGCGTCTCGACATAGCCGTCGAGCGCTTCGGGCACCGCATCGAGGCGGCGGGCGATCACGGCCCAGTCCTCGGCGGTGGCGGTCGGCATCAGGTCGTACACCTGCCGCACGTCCTGCACCGCGGAGGCGATCACGTTGAGGTCGCGCAGGTGCCAGCCCGCCTCGTGGAGCTCGGCCGTGAGGCGCAGCTCGGCAGCGAGGTCGGTCTGGGTCACGCGGTCGACGTCATCCGCCGGCGTCGCGGCCTCGAGCGCGGCGAGCGTCCGCCGGCCCGCCGCGATCGCGTCGTCGTGCCCCGCGGGGCTGAAGTCGTCGTAGCGGTCGTTCACCTCCGTGCGGCCGATGTAGGTGGCGGCGATGGGCGACAGACGCACGACCTCGGAGGTCCACGCCTCCGCGATCCCGTCGATCTCCGTCTGGCGACGCTCCTGCGGCTGATCCGTCATCCTCGTTCGATCCTCTTCGTCCGCCGCGCTCAGTGCGCGGCCTCGTTCCAGTCCGCGCCGCGTCCGACCTGCACGTCGAGCGGCACCGTGAGCTCGGCGGCCCCGCCCATGCGGTCGCGGACGATGCGCTCCACGTCGTCCCATTCCCCCGGAGCGACCTCGACCACGAGCTCATCGTGGATCTGCAGCAGCACGCGTGAGCCCATGCCATGCAAGTCGTCGTGGATGCGGAACAGGGCGATCTTCATGATGTCGGCCGCGCTGCCCTGGATGGGAGCGTTGAGCGCGGCGCGTTCTGCGTTCTCGCGCAGCTGCCGGTTGGGGCTCGTCAGATCGGGGAACGGGCGGCGGCGGCCGAAGATCGTCTCGGTGTACCCGTCGACGCGCGCCTGCTCGACCGACGAGCGCAGGTAGTCGCGCACGGCGCCGAAGCGCGCGAAGTACTCGAGCATGAGCGACTTCGCCTCGGACTGCTCGATGCGCAGCTGCTTGGACAGGCCGAACGCCGACAGGCCGTACACGAGGCCGTACGACATGGCCTTCACCTTGGTGCGCATCGCGGACGTGACGTCCTCGGGCGCGACCCCGAAGACGCGGGCGCCGACGAAACGATGCAGATCCTCGCCGGAGTTGAATGCCTCGATGAGACCAGGATCGCCCGACAGGTGCGCCATGATGCGCATTTCGATCTGCGAGTAGTCGGCGGTGAGCAGCGAGTCGTAGCCGTCGCCCACCTCGAACGCGGCGCGGATGCGGCGCGACTCCTCGGTCCGGACCGGGATGTTCTGCAGGTTCGGGTCGGTGCTCGACAGGCGGCCGGTCTGACTGCCGGTCTGCACGTACGTGGTGTGCACGCGCCCGTCGGCGCCGATCGCGGCATCCAGCCCGTCGATGATCTGCTTGAGCTTGGTGGCCTCGCGGTGCTGCAGCAGGACGTCGAGGAACGGGTGGTGCGCCTTCTCCTGAAGGTCGGCGAGAGCCGCCGCGTCTGTCGTGTACCCGGTCTTCGTCTTGCGGGTCTTCGGCAGCTGAAGCTCCTCGAACAGCACCTCCTGCAGCTGCTTGGGCGAACCCAGATTCACCTCGTGCCCGATCGCCGCATACGCCTCCTGCGCGAGTGCTTCGGCGCGGCCTCCGAGCTCTCCCGAGAAGCCGGAGAGCTTCTCGTGCGAGACCGCGACGCCCGCCAGCTCCATGTCGGCGAGCGTCACGAGCGTCGGCAGCTCGATGTCCGTCAGCACCGACAGCACGGAGTCGGGCAGCTCGCCGCGCACGCCGGCACTGACCCGCAGCGCGTACCAGGACAGCTGCCCGGGCGTCGCGCCCTCGGTCTCCGGAACGAGCTGCGACGGATCCGCTTCCGGCAGCTTCTCGCCCAGGTAGCGCTCGACGAGGTGACCGAGGGTCCGGTCGGGGAAGCTCGGACGCAGCAGCCAGCCGGCGATGATCGGGTCGAAGGCGAGCCCGCCGAGCGCGACGCCCGCGCGGCCCAGCGCCTTCACCTGTGGCTTCGCGTCGGCGAGCACCTTGGGGGCATCCGAGCCGAGCCACGTCCCCAGCGCGGCGCCGAGCTCATCCGACCACGTGGCCTCCACGGCCTCCGACGCCGTCGCCAGGCCGATGCGGTCGGGCCGGCCGCCCTGCATCACGACCGTGACCCCCACCTCCCCCTGCGCCGCCGCGGCCCAGGCCGCCAGCTCGGCACCGCCCAGCTCCCGCGGCGTGGGGGCGGGCTCGGCCGCCGCCTGCGGTTCGTCGTCGGCGACCGCACCGGCCGCCTCAAACACCCGCGGCAGCAGCGTGCGGAACTCGAGCCGCGCGAAGATGTCGCGCACCGCCTGCGCATCGAGCGGCTGCACAGCGAGATCGCCCACCTCGACCGGCAGTTCGACGTCGCGCAGCAGGCGGTTCAGGCGGCGATTGCGACGCACGTCCTCGATGTGCTCGCGCAGATTGCCGCCGACCACGCCCTTGATGGTGTCGGCTCCGTCGAGCAGCGCATCCAGCGAGCCGAACTGCGTCAGCCACTTCACGGCCGTCTTCTCGCCGACCTTCGGAACGCCCGGCAGGTTGTCGCTCGTCTCGCCGACCAGCGCCGCGATGTCGGGATAGAACTCCGGCGCGAGGCCGTACTTCTCGACGACCGCGGCCGGGTCGTAGCGCTTGAGCTGCGACACGCCCTGCACGGAGGGGTACAGCAGGGTGACGTCGTCCGTCACGAGCTGGATCGTGTCGCGGTCGCCCGAGCAGAGCAGCACCCGGTAGCCGTCGGCCGCGCCGCGCGTCGCGAGCGTAGCGAGGATGTCGTCGGCCTCGAAGTCGGGCTTCGTGAGCACCGTGACGCCCATCGCGTCGAGGCACTCCTGCAGCAGCGGGATCTGCCCCTTGAACTCATTCGGCGTCTCGGCGCGGTTCGCCTTGTACTCGGTGTACTCCCGCGTGCGGAAGGACTCCCGTGAGGTGTCGAAGGCGACCGCGAGGTGCGTCGGCTTCTCTGCCTTGATCAGGTTCACGAACATGGACAGGAAGCCGTAGATGCCGTTCGTGTGCTGCCCGTCCTTCGTCGTGAAGTTCTCGACGGGGAGCGCGTAGAACGCCCGATAAGCCAGCGAATGGCCGTCGACGACGAGAAGGGTAGGCTTTGCGGAGTCCGTCACCCTGCAAGCCTAACGAGGGCCAGGGACATACCGAGGAGTCTGCGTGTCCGCCATCTCGTCCACCCTCTCCCCCGGACTCGAGTGGCTGCAACGCCGCGGAATCGGCGTGCTCGCCGAGCGCATGGGCGTGCACTTCACCGAGTTCACCGCCGAGCGATCCGTCGCGACCATGCCCGTCGAAGGCAACACCCAGCCCGTCGGTCTCATGCATGGCGGGGCATACGTCGTCCTCGGCGAGACCATGGGCTCGATGTCGGCGAACTACCACGCGGGCTCGGGGCGCCTCGCGGTGGGCCTGGACATCAACGCTACGCACACTCGCTCGGCGCGCACGGGATCCGTCACCGCGACGTGCACGGCCCTCCATCTCGGCCGCACCACCACGGTGCACGAGATCGTCGTGGTCGACGAGTCCGGACGTCGCTGCTCGACGGTGCGCATCACGAACCTCATCAAGGATCTGCCGCCGCAGTCCTGACGACGACGAAGGCGGCGCCGGAGGATCCGGCGCCGCCTTCCTTCGTCTGCGGTGCTTACGCCTTCTTGGGCGAGAGCTGCTCGATGATCGCCTTCGCGACATCCTGCATCGTCAGGCGGCGATCCATCGACGCCTTCTGGATCCACCGGAACGCCTCGGGCTCCGACAGGCCCATCTTCTCGTTCAGCAGTCCCTTGGCGCGGTCGACGAGCTTGCGCGTCTCGAAGCGCTCCACCATATCGGCGACCTCTGCCTCAAGCGTGATGATCTGCTCGTAGCGCGCCAGGGCGATCTCGATGGCCGGAAGCAAGTCGTTCGGGGTGAACGGCTTGACGACGTAGGCGAGGGCGCCGGCCTCGCTCGCGCGCTCGACGAGCTCCTTCTGACTGAACGCCGTCAGCAGCACGACGGGCGCGATGTGGTTCTTGCTGAGGCGCTCGGCCGCGCTGATGCCGTCGAGCTGCGGCATCTTCACGTCCATGATCACCAGGTCGGGCCGCAGCTCGGTCGCGAGCTGCACAGCGGTCTCGCCGTCACCTGCCTCGCCGACCACATCGAATCCGTTGTCGCGGAGGATCTCGACGATGTCGAGGCGGATGAGGGACTCGTCCTCGGCGACGACGACGCGGCGCGGTGCCGCGGGTGCCTGCCCGGTCTGCTCTTCGGTCACGTGTCCATCCTAATTCGTCGTCGCGCCGCATTCCGGCAACCACGTCGGCCCGGCGGATCTGCATGATGCGGATCCGCCTTCGGCTCGTCCGCGTGAACGTCGCCCTTCGACGACGCAGCGCCGCCTCAGCCGTCCTTCTGGTCCGAGAACTCCCCCGCCGCGATGGCGTCCGCGTACTTGCGGATGTCGGGTCCCGGCTCGTAGTCGATGAAGCGGTCCTTGAGCAGCGCGTTGAGCTGGACGAACGCGTCGTCCGAGGAGACCTCGCCCTTGGCGGCGACGGATCGCACGGCGCCGCGCAGGACCGCGTCGGCGTCCTGGAGGATCTTCGCGCGGGCGGCCTCGTTCCAGGTCACATCCGAGATGTTCATGGAACGACCGTAGTCGGACGGGCGGCGGCGCGAAGGGGGCTTGCGCCCGCCGCCCGCGCACCCGAGGATGACCGCGCTGAGCGGCTCCGTCTTGAGTGCCGGTGGTGGGACTCGAACCCACACGCCCTCTCGGACAGCGCATTTTGAGTGCGCCGCGTCTGCCATTCCGCCACACCGGCCCTCATCGAGCCTACGGCAGACCGGCGCGGGAGCCGCGCAGGCGGCCCGCGCGGACGTCCCGCTTCGGGCCGAACGCATCCGGCCAACCCTGAGACACGCCAGAGGCGCGGGCCCTGCCGGGACCCGCGCCTCTGTGACGATGTGCGCCTACTACTTGCCCTGGTAGACCGGGGCCGCGCCGTGCACGGCGTCGCCGACCTTGTGCACGCGCAGGTCGTTCGTCGATCCGATGATCCCGGGAGGGGATCCGGAGATCACGACGACCTTGTCGCCGATCTGCGCCAGACCGTTCTCGAGCAGGTACTCGTCGACCTGGTGGAACATCGCGTCGGTGTGCTCGACCATCTCGACGAGCTTCGAGCGTACGCCCCACGTCAGCGCCATCCGGTTCTGGATGGCCGCATCGGGCGTGAAGGCGATCATCGGGCGGTGCGAGCGCAGACGCGACATGCGACGCGCCGAATCACCAGACTGCGTGAACACGCACAGGTACTTCGCCTCGACGAAGTCGGCGACCTCGACCGCGGCCAGCGTGATCGCGCCACCCTGCGTGCGCGGCTTGGTGGTGAGCGGCGGGATGCGCTCGAGGCCGTGCTCCTCCGTCGACTCCACGATGCGCGCCATGGTCGCGACCGTGACGATCGGATACTCGCCCACACTCGTCTCGCCCGACAGCATGACCGCGTCGGCGCCGTCCAGAACCGCGTTCGCCACGTCGCTCGTCTCGGCGCGCGTCGGCACCGGGTTCGTGATCATCGACTCCAGCATCTGCGTGGCGACGATGACGGGCTTGGCCATGCGGCGCGCCAGCTCTACGGCCCTCTTCTGCACGATCGGCACGGCCTCGAGCGGCAGCTCGACGCCGAGGTCGCCGCGCGCGACCATGATGCCGTCGAAGGCGTCGACGATGCCTTCGAGCGCCTCCACCGCCTGCGGCTTCTCGATCTTGGCGATGATCGGGACCCGGCGGCCCTCCTCCGCCATGATGACGTGCGCGCGCTGCACGTCCTTCGCGTTGCGCACGAACGACAGCGCGATGATGTCGGCGCCCTTGCGCAGCGCCCAGCGCAGGTCCTGCTCGTCCTTCTCGCTCAGGGCGGGGACGTTGACCGCGGCGCTGGGGATGTTGATGCCCTTGTTGTTGGACACGTTGCCCGCCACGATCGTCTTGGTCGTGACGGTGCGCTCATCCGCCTCGACGACCTGCAGACGCACCTTGCCGTCGTCGATCAGCAGGTAGTCACCGGGCTTCACGTCCTGCGGCAGGCCCTTGTAGGTGGTGCCGCAGATCTCCTTCGTGCCCTCGATGTCGTCGATCGTGATCGTGAAGATGTCGCCCTCGGCGAGATAGTGCGGGCCGTCCGCGAACTTGCCCAGACGGATCTTCGGGCCCTGCAGGTCGACGAGCACGGCGACCGGCTTGCCGAGGTCCTCGGCCGCGCCGCGCACGTTCTCGTAGTTCGCGTCATGGACCGAGTAGTCGCCGTGGCTGAGGTTCAGACGCGCGACGTCCACGCCCGCCTCGATCAGCTCTCGGACCTTCTCGCGTGTCGATGTCGCGGGCCCGAGGGTGGCGACGATCTTGGCACGTCTCAACTGCATACCTCCGCACAAGGATGGTCAGGATCAGGGAGTCGGCCCGGCCGCAGAACTTCCGATCCTTGCGGCGGGCCGTCGGGTTTCGCTCGTCAGCCTACGCGGGCTGCAGACCGATCGCGACATCGTTCGGACGCACCGGAGCGGGCAGCGAGGTCTCCCCCATCAGGTAGGAATCGACCTCGGCCGCGACCGACCGGCCCTCCGCGATCGCCCACACGATGAGCGACTGTCCGCGGCCTGCGTCGCCTGCCACGAACACCCCTGGAGCCGTCGCCTGGAAGGCGCCGTCGCGCTCGACGTTGCCGCGCGGGGTGAACTGCGCCTGCAGCTGGCCCTCGAGAGCGTCGCGCTCCGGGCCGGTGAAGCCCATGGCGATCAGGACGAGGTCGGCGGGGATCTCGCGCTCCGTGCCGGCCTTGGGCACGCGGCGGCCGTCGACGAACTCCGTCTCTGCGACGACGAGGGCGCGCACTTCGCCCGCGGCGTTGCCGACGAACTCGACCGTGGAGGCGAGGTACTGACGCTCGCCGCCCTCCTCGTGCGCCGAGGAGACCTCGAAGACCGTCGGCATCATGGGCCACGGCTGGTGCTCGGGACGGTCCTCGCCCGGGCGGTTGCCGATGGCGAGGTTCGTCACGCTGATGGCACCCTGGCGGTGCGCCGTTCCGATGCAGTCGGCGCCCGTGTCGCCGCCGCCGATCACGACGACGTGCTTGCCCTCCGCCGAGATCTGGTTCGGCACGGTGTCGCCCGCGGCGGCCTTGTTCGACTCCACGAGGTACTCCATCGCGAAGTGGACGCCCGCGAGGTCGCGGCCCGGGATCGACAGGTCACGAGGCACGGTGGAGCCGGTCGCGACCACGACTGCGTCGTACCGGGCGCGCAGGTCGCTCCAGCTGATGTCCTCGCCGATCTCGACGCCCGCGCGGAAGCGGGTGCCCTCGTCCTGCATCTGGCGAAGGCGCGCCTCGAGGTGCTTCTTCTCCATCTTGAAGTCGGGGATGCCGTAGCGCAGCAGGCCGCCGATGCGGTCG
>NZ_JAPSJA010000078.1 GCF_031178525.1 Microbacterium sp. | reverse complement strand
TCGTCGGTGAGCGTGTCGCCGGTCTCGAGATAACGGCCCGCGCCCAGCGAGAACCGCGTCTTGTCGAACGTGACCTCGGACCCGGCGGTGACGGCGTCGAGCACCTTCTCCGCCTCGGCGATCACCTCGGGGCCGATCCCGTCGCCGGGGATGACCGCCAGCTTCACAACGCGCGACATCGCTCTCCTTCTCGCTTCGCCGGCGCGAGGCGGCTCAGCCCGCGGCGGCCTTTCGGCGTCTTCCCAGCGTACTGGCGCCGATGAGCGCGGCGAGCACCACGAGCGCGGCGCCGATGAGCGATGTGACCGTCACGCCGCCGTCGAAGGCGTGGGCCGCGGCGTCGCGCAGTGCACGCCCGACCGGTCCCCCGAGCTCATCCGCGGCGTTCATCGCACCCGCGAGCGTCTCGCGCGCATGCCCGGCGAGGACGTCCGGCACCCCCGCGGGGATCACGAGCGTCGAGCGGTAGGAGGCGGTCAGGATCCCGCCCAGGACGGACGTGCCGAGCACCGCTCCGAGCTCGTAGGCGGTCTCGGACACGGCGCTGGCAGCACCGGCCTTGGCCGCCGGCGCATTGGCGAGGATCAGCTCGCCCGAGACCGTCTCCGCCGCGCCGACCCCCGCACCGAGCAGAGCGAACGCGATGACGAGCAGCCACAGGTCATGACCGCCCGCGGCCGCGACCAGGAGGTAGCCGACGAAGGCCAGGGACAGACACGACGGCACCACGACCGCCGCCGAGAACCTCCGCGCGATGGGCGTCACGGCCAGGCCGCCCAGGATCGACAGCGCCATTCCCGGGACGAGGGCGAAGCCGGCGACCATCGGACTGAGGCCGACGATCAGCTGCAGGTGCTGCGACACGAAGTACAGGAAGCCGACGAGCGCGATCACGCTGCACAGGTTGACGAGCAGTGAGCCGCTGAACGCCGCGCGAGCGAACAGCGACATGTCGAGCATCGGCGTGGGCATGCGCAGCTGGCGCCGCACGAACAGCCACCCGAACAGCGCGCCGACCGCGATGGGCGCGGCGCCGGCCCAGCCGTGCACCGCGACCTCCTTGATGCCGTAGGCGACGGGCGCGAGCGCGAGCATCGACAGCACGATGCTCGCTGCATCCACGGGGCCGGGATGCGGGTCGCGGCTCTCGCGCACGAAAATCGGCGCGAGCACCAGCAGCACGGCCAGCACGGGCACGGCGAGCAGGAACACGCTCTGCCACGGCAGGTTCTCGATCAGGAAGCCGCCGACGATCGGTCCGAGAGCGGCGCCCGCCGAGAACATGCCCGCCCAGATCGCGATCGCGATGCGCCGCTGATCCCGGTTCGGAAAGATCCCCCTCAGCAGCGACATGGTCGACGGCATGAGCGAGGCGCCGAACAGTCCCATCGCGGCGCGCGCGGCGATGAGCCATCCGGCCGTGGGAGCGAACACGGCGAGCACCGACACGGCGGTGAACCCGACGGCGCCCCACAGCAGCATGCGGCGGCGGCCGAAGCGGTCGCCGAGCGACCCCATGGTCACGAGCAGCCCCGCGAGCACCAGCGAGTACGCGTCGATGATCCACAGCTGCTCGGCGCTGGAGGGCTCCAGATCCCGCGCGATGGCGGGCAGCGCGAAGTTCAGGATCGTGTTGTCCACCGAGACGAGCAGCACGGGCAGCATGAGCACCGCGAGTGCGACCCATCCGCGCCAGTCCGTCCGCTGGTCCGCGATCTGCTGCGTCGACGTCGTGATCGTCATCCGACTGGCTCCTTTTTCTATACCGTCTCGACGGTACAGTAATGGCCACGGCTCGGCATTGCCTGGGCATGAGAGGGTGGACGGCATGACCCGCCCGCCGCACGCCCGCGAGAAGGTCCTCGACGCATTCGAGCAGCTGCTCATCCGCGAGGGCGAGCGCGCCGCGACGCTGGAGAGCGTCGCCCGGGAGGCGGGCGTCTCCAAGGGCGGACTGCTGTACCACTTCGGATCCCGCGAGGCGCTTGAGCACGGCCTGTTCGAGCGCCTACGCACCCTCGCAGCCGAGAACGTCGAGGACCTGCAGCGCGCACCCGAGGGCCCCCTCGCCTCCTTCCTGTCCACCTCAGGCGACGTCGGCCTCCCCGTCGACCGCGCGATCAATGCCGTCAGCAGGCTCGCGCACGGGGGCAACGGCACCGCGTCTGCGGAGCTGGCCGCGGTGCGCGCCGGCTGGGCGGAGGCGCTGCGGCCGCACGTGCGCGACGACATCGCCCTGGATCTCGTGATGCTCGTCAGCGACGGCATCTACGTCAACTCGGCGCTCATGAACGATCTGCCGGGCCCTGTCCCCCGCGGCGAGGCGCTGGCCGCGCTCATCCGGCTGGTCCAGTCCGCCGTCGCCGACTGACGACAGGCGCTCAGCGCGCCGCGCGAGCGGCGAGCACGCGGCGGCAGCGCCGCAGCATGGCGTGGACGATCCAGGGGTGCAGGATGCCCACCGGGGCGAAGTACAGCCGCCCCCGCCAGTTATGCAGGCGCACGATCGTCGTCATCCGCACGACGCGCATGACCGGATCCACGGCGACCGCGCACCGGAACTCGAGGTGATCGTCGTCGAAGGCCATCAGGGCCTCCTGTCCGACGACCTCGCGCACGTCGAACACGCCCTTCGGCGCCGGGCGCAGCCCCAGCAGCGGCGCGAGCGCCATCCTCACGCCGAACAGGGCACGCACCGCGACCGGCAGCGATGCGGCGGAGAAGACCGTCTCCGCCCAGACGCGCGGGTCATCCGGCGTGCGCGGCGGCTGGGCGACGAGAATCACGTCGCCGTAGTCGAAGCGCTCCCCGGCCCGCAGCGCAAGGCTCGTCAGGCCGGGGGCGCCCACGGTCACTCCGCCGTGATCTCGATCTGCGTGATGACCGGCGCGTCGATGTCACGACCGATCTCGGCGAGCACCTCGTCGGGCACGCGCTGGTCGACCGTGACGATGCTGAGGGCCAGGCCCGCCTGCTCGCGGGCGACCTGCATGCCCTCGATGTTGATGCCGGCGGCGCCGAACTTCGCGCCGTAGATGGCGACGACGCCGGGCGCGTCCTTGTAGATCAGCACGACGTGGTGCTTCTCGATCGGCACCTCGATCTCGTAGCCGTTGATGCCGACGATCTTCTGCACCATCCGCGTGCCGGCGAGCGTGCCCGAGACGCTCAGCACGCTGCCGTCGGCAAGCGTGCCGCGCAGGGTGGTCACGTTGCGGTACTCGGGGCTCTCGGTCTCGACCGTCATGCGCGTCTCGATGCCGCGCTGCTCCGCGAACAGCGGCGCGTTGACGTAGGAGACGTTCTCGCTGACGACATTCGTCAGGATGCCCTTGAGCGCGGCCAGGCGATAGACGCTGACGTCGTACGCGGCGAGCTCTCCGCGCACCTCGAGGTCGAGGCTCGTGACGGCGCTGCGGGCGAGACCGCTGAAGATCTGACCCAGCTTCTCGACCAGCGCGATGCCGGGCCGCACGAACGGGTCGATCACACCGCCCGCGACGTTGACGGCGTCCGGCACCAGGTCGCCCTCCAGCGCGAGCTTGACCGACTTCGCGACGGACACGCCCGCCTTCTCCTGCGCCTCCTCGGTCGACGCGCCGAGGTGCGGCGTCGCCACGACGTTCGGCAGGCCCGTCAGCGTGGTGTCCTTGGGCGGCTCGCTCGTGAACACGTCCAGACCGGCGCCGGCGATCTCACCGTCCTGCAGCGCCTGCGCAAGGGCGGCCTCGTCGATCAGGCCGCCGCGCGCGACGTTGACGACGTACGCCGTCGGCTTCATCCGCTTCAGCTGAGCCGTGGAGATCATGCCGGTCGTCTCGGGCGTCTTGGGCATGTGGATCGTGAGGAAGTCGGCCTGCTCGAGCACCTCGTCGAGCGTGCCGAGCTCGACGCCCAGCTGCTGCGCGCGCTGCGGCGTGACGTATGGGTCGTACGCGACGACGCGCATCCCGAACGCCTGCATGCGCGCGGCGACGAGCGCGCCGATGCGGCCGAGACCGACCACCGCGAGGGTCTTCTCGAACAGCTCGGTACCCGTGTACTTGCTGCGCTTCCACTCGCCGCCGGCGAGGGCCGTCGAGGCCGGCGGGATGTGACGCGCGAGGCTGAGGATGTGGCCGCACGTCAGCTCGGCGGCGGAGATGATGTTGGAGGTCGGGGCATTGACGACCATGACGCCGGCCGTCGTGGCGGCCTTGATGTCGACGTTGTCGAGGCCCACGCCCGCGCGGGCGATGACCTTGAGCTGCGGCGCGTGGCCGAGCGCCTCCTCGTCCATGCGGGTGGCGGAGCGGATCAGCACCGCGTTCGCCTCCGCCAGCGCGTCGAACAGCGCGGGTCGGTCGGTTCCGTCCACCGTGCGGATGTCGAAATCGGGACCGAGAGCCTCGATCGTTGCGGGAGAGAGTTCTTCGGCGATGACGACGATCGGCTTCGGCAAAGGTGAATCCTTCGAGGCGTGCGCGGTGGGGAGTGCGCGGGCGGGGCATGTCCGTCGCGCCACGCCATCGGAGCGCGATGGTGTCAGCCTACCGGAGCCGCTCGATCCGTCCCGACGCCAACGGGTCGTCGTCAGGCGATGATCGGCACGATCGTCGTGTACGCCACGACGTTCAGCCAGAACACCGCCACGAGCGACAGGGCCGTGAGCAGGAACAGCGTCAGGGTCAGCGCGCCCCGGCGCCGGCCCAGCGCGAGGGCGACGCCGAAGAGCAGGATCGGCAGGATGATCGCGAGGATCCACACCACCCAGCCCATCGCGCTCAGCGACTGTCCCGCCGCCCCGGCGGCCTGCACCCAGGCGACGAGGTAGTTCACGGCGGTCCACACCGCGTACGCGAACAGCAGCGCGAAGACGCCGGCGATCGCCCAGACCGCCCAGGTCGGCGCCGTGCGGCGCGTCTCGATGCCGGTCATCGTCCGATCGCCCCCATCATGACGAAGGGCCACGGCACGAGCAGCACGATGCCGATGGCGAGTCCGACGAACCGCTTCCAGCGCGGGCCGCGGCGCGTGACGTGCATCGTGACGAAGAACCAGATCACGGGCGACAGCATGCCGAGCAGCATGGCGGCCTGGAACATGACGTCGGCGACTCCGCCGCCGGCCGTCTGGACGTCGCGCAGGCGGAAGCTGCCCAGCGCCCAGCCGACGGCGTAGAGCGTGTAGATCCCCGCGAGCACGCCGACGCCGATGAGCGCGGCGTTGCCCATGGGCTCCGGCTCGGCTTCGGGCTCCGGCGCCTCGGTGTCGTCTGCCCTGGCGGTCGGCACCCCATCGCTCCCCCGGCCGACGGCGCGCCGGCCGCGCGGCAGCGACCGCGACTTCTCCTTCGGCGCCGGGGATCGCAGGTCCTCGTCACCGTCCCAGGAAAGGGCGTCGTCGTCGGGCGAGCTCATGGGCGTTCCGGTCAGTCGTCGGTCTTGCGCTTGCGCCAGCGGATGCCGGCGTTGATGAAGCCGTCGAGGTCGCCGTCGAACACGGTGGCGGGGTTGCCCGACTCGAAGCCCGTGCGCAGGTCCTTCACGAGCTGCTGGCCGTAGAGGAAGTACGAGCGCATCTGGTCGCCCCAGCTGGCCGTGATCGTACCGGCGAGCTCCTTCTTCTTGGCCGCCTCCTCCTCCTTCTGCAGCAGCAGGAGTCGGGTCTGCAGCACGCGCATGGCCGCGGCGCGGTTCTGGATCTGCGACTTCTCGTTCTGCATCGACACGACGATGCCGGTCGGAAGGTGGGTCAGGCGCACGGCGGAGTCGGTCGTGTTGACCGACTGACCGCCCGGGCCGGACGAGCGGAACACGTCGACGCGCAGATCGCCCTCGGGGATCTCGACCTCGACGGCCTCCTCCATGACGGGGATGACCTCGACGGCGGCGAAGCTCGTCTGCCGCTTGTCGGCCGAGCCGAACGGGCTGATGCGCGCGAGACGGTGCGTGCCGGCCTCGACCGACAGGACGCCGTACGCGTACGGCGCGTCGACCTCGAACGTGGTCGACTTGATTCCGGCGCCCTCGGCGTAGGAGGTGTCGAGCACCTTCACGGGGTACTTGTTGCGCTCGGCCCAGCGCAGGTACATGCGCATCAGCATCTCGGCGAAGTCGGTGGCATCGTCGCCGCCGGCACCCGAACGGATCGTCACCACGGCCGAGCGGTCGTCGTACTCGCCGTCGAGCAGCGTCTTGACCTCGAGGTCGCCGATGACCTTCTCGAGGTCGGCGATCTCCTTCTGCGCCTCGGCGACCGAGTCCTCGTCGCCCATCTCGTTGGCGAGCTCGACCAGCACCTCGAGGTCGTCCAGGCGGCGCTCGACGCCCTGCACGCGCGCGAGCGACGCCTGGGCGTGGCTGAGCGCGCTGGTGATGCGCTGGGCGTTGGCGGTGTCGTCCCACAGCCCGGGCTCTGACGCCTCCTTCTCGAGCCTCGCGATCTCGGAGCGCAGCGAGTCGACGTCGACCACCTCTCGGATGTTCGCGAACGTGGTGCGCAGCGCCTGGATCTCGGCGGAAGGATCGTAATCAAGCATGACGCCCCAGCCTATCGTGGCCGGGTGCGCCGCCGCGCGGGCCGAGCCGCGGCGAGCCGCGAGTAGCGTGGAGACGATGGCGAGCGAGGGATCCGGAGCGGAAGACCGCGGATCGGGCACGGCCGCGGAGGCGATCCGCCGGTACGCGCCCATGATCTACGGACCCACGGCGATCTATTCGCTCGGCCAGGGCGCGATTTTGCCGCTGCTGCCGATCATCTCGCGCGAGTACGGCGCCGACCTTGCGACCGCCGCACTCGTGACCGCCATGATCGTCGTCGGGCAGCTGTGCGGAAATCTGCCCGCCGGCTGGCTCGTGTCGCGGCTCGGCGAGCGGTACACGATGGCCGCCGCGGCCGCGGTCTCGCTGCTCGGCATCGCGGGCATGCTGCTGTCCCGGCACCTCGGTGTGCTGATGCTGTCGGTGTTCCTGGTCGGTCTGTGCGCGGCCGCGTTCGCCCTCGCGCGGCACACCTTCATGACCACGCGCGTGCCGCTCGCCTATCGCGCACGCTCGCTGTCGCTGCTCGGCGGCTCGTTCCGCCTCGGCGCCTTCACGGGCCCGTTCGTCTCGGCCGCCCTGCTCGGGATCTTCGGCCAGGAGCAGGCGAGCATCTGGTTCTTCGGCGCGTGCCTCGTGGTGGTGGGCCTGCTGGTGACGTTCGGCCCCGACCCCGAGGAGAAGGCCGCTCGCACCGCCACGCCCGCCGAGGGGGCCGTCGAGCCCGAGGACACGGGAGAGGCCGTGACCGGATCGATCCCGACGCGGGAGCGCCTCGGGATGTTCGGCACCATCCGGCGCAACACCCGCGTTCTGTCGCGCCTCGGGGTCGCGGCCGCATCGCTGTCGTTCGTGCGCGCGTCGCGCCCGGCGATCCTGCCGCTGTGGGGCCTGTCGATCGGCCTGGACTCGTCGTCCATCGCACTCGTGGTCGGCATCGCGGGGGCGCTCGAGTTCGCTCTGTTCTACGCGAGCGGCCAGGTGATGGACCGCTTCGGCCGGCTGTGGGCCGCCGTGCCGTCGCTCATCCTCATGGGCGGCGCGATGATCGCGCTCGCATTCACGCATGACGTGTCCTCCGCCGCGATGTGGTTCGGGGTGTTCGCGGTCGTGATCGGGGTGGGGAACGGCCTTTCGAGCGGCATCCTGCTGACCCTCGGCGCCGACGTCGCCCCCAAGGACAACCCGGCCGCGTTCCTCGGCGCATGGCGCACGATCACCGACGCGGGCGGCGCGCTCAGCCCGCTCGTGGTCTCGGGGCTGACGGCCGTCGCGTCGCTGTCGGTCGCGGCGGGCGGCATCGGCCTGGTCGGTCTGCTGGGTGCGCTGGCGTTCGTGCGCTGGGTGCCGCGCTTCGTGTCGGACCGTTGAACGCACACTGAGGGGCGTCGACCGAGATGCCGGTCGAGCCGTCGCCGCCCGCGGAATCGCTACGCTCGGGTGAACGGTCGCGCTGCGAGCCAGCGGCGGGGGGACACCGACGGAGGTCGAAGTGACGGCACGCATTGCCGCGCCGCAGCGCGCGGTCGCGCCCACCGCCCGATTCGGCGCGTACGACGCGCTCACGATCACGGCATATGCCGTGCTCTACGGACTCGTCCTCGCCCTCGCCCGGCAGGCCGTGCTCGCGGACACGGGCATCGGTGTGGTCATGCCGGCCGCAGGGATCTCGGTCCTCTGGATCGTCGCGCGAGCCGGGCGTCCATGGCCGGCGCTCGATCACGCGCTCATCGCGGTGATCTCCACCGTGCTGGTGCTGTGGACCGGCGGCAGCGTCGCCACGGCCGTCGCGGGCGGTATTGCCGCCGTCATCCAGGTTCTCGTGTGCGCGATGATCATCCGCGTCGGCTGTCCCCGCATCTGGGCCGCACGCGGCACGCGCATCCAGAGCCGGCGTGAGCTGTGGGCGTTCATCGGCGCCGCGGTGGCGGGCCCCCTGGTGTCGGCACCGCTCCTGGGGGCCGGGTCGCTCCTGGTCGGAAACGGCTGGGACTGGAACATCACGGTCCTGTGGTGGGTGCGCAACGCCGTGAGCATTCTCGTCGGCGTCCCGCTCGGGTTCACGCTGATCGACTTCGCGCGGCGGAACCCGTCCGGCGGCGGCGTCCGCGCGCTCACCACATCGCATCTCCAGGTTCGCGCACATCCGATCGAGTGGTACGCGCTGCTCTTCCTGAGCCCCGTGATCCACTGGGTCTGGTTCGTCGAGTACGCGCACCTGAACCTCGTCTTCCCACTGCTCGCCCTCGCGTGCTGGTCGGGCGCACGGCTGCCCACCGTGTTCGTGATGCTGCAGGGGGTGCTGGTCGCGACAGCCGTGATCCTCGTCACGATCCTCGGGGGCGGAGGGCCGTTCGCGAGCATCACGGAGCCGTCGGCCCAGATCGCCGTGGCTCACCTCTACATCGCGATGGCGATCGTGATCGGCCTCGCCCTGGCGGCCGAGCGCGACCAGCGCGAGCTGCTGCTCGAGGAACTCGGGCAGGCCCGGCGGCAGGCGGAGGAGCAGTCCACCCTGCTCGAGACGATCATCGAGAACATGTCGGAGGGCGTGCGTGTGGTCGATCCCGACGGCGCGGTCATCCTGCGCAACCGCGCCGCCGACATCCTGCTTCTCGGTCCCGGCCACCCCGCGCTCCACGGCGGCGCGCTGCATCTCTCCACGAGCAATGACCTGGCGGGGGTCCGGACGATGGACGGCACCCCGCTGGACGGCGATGCCGCCGCCCTGGCCGCGGCGCTCCCCGAAGGCGAGACCGTCGAGGTCGACCTTCTCGTCCAGCCCGTGGGAGTGAGCGACGAGCGGATCGTCACGTTCACGGCGGCCCGCCTGCCGGAACCCGCGAGCGGGATCATCACGGTGCTCCGCGACGTCACCGCCGAGCGCCGCGAGCTGCGCCGCGCCGCGCAGGTGCAGGCGGGGCTGCTTCCGAAGGGCTCGCCGCGCGTGCCCGGGTACGACCTGGCGGCGCGCTTCGTTCCAGCCGGGAGCGTGGGCGGCGACTTCTACGACTGGTACACGGTCGATCACGGCGTCGTGCTCACGCTCGCCGACGTGATGGGCAAGGGCACCGGCGCCGCGATCCTCGCGGCGACCACTCGCTCGCTGCTGCGCGCCCACGGGGGCGGCGAGGACGTGGTGCAGCCGCTGGTCGAGGCCGAGCGCGGCATGGCGCGAGACCTCGACAACGCCGGGGCCTTCGTGACCGCCTTCCGCTCCTTCGTCCACGCCCCCACGGGCCGGATCACGTACACGGACGCGGGGCACGGGCTCTCGGCGGTGCTGACCCGCGACGGTGCCGTGCGCCGGCTCGAGGCGAACGGGTTCCCGCTGGGCATCGCACCGGATGAGCCCCGCGTCGCCGCGCACGCGCAGATCGATCCCGGCGACCTGCTGCTCGTGGTGAGCGACGGCGTCCTCGACGCCGTCGGAGGATCGATCGACGACCTCATGGCGGTCTGGGCCGAGCTGCCGCGCGACGCATCCGCGGCGCAGGTCGTCGAGGCCGTCGTCGAGCGGGCGGCCGCGGGTGATCCCGAGGACGACCTCACCGTGCTCGCACTGCGCCGCTCGCCGGGGTCCGGTTCGCCGACAGTCTCGGCCTGACTCTCAGTCGAGCGCGTTCCGGCTCGTCGCGGTCGATGTCAGGGCCACGCCGTCGGGCACGAACGGCGCGAGCACAGGCGGATGCCACGCCGACGTCACGGTGACGGTCACCGAGACGCCGTCGTGCGTGGTCGCCGCCACCAGGGCCGGGTCGCGCGGCGCCGCATCGACGACCGACTGCGCCTGGGCGCGGATCCGATCCTCGTCCAGCCGGGCGCGCGGCTCGTCGCCCTCCAGCGTCAGGGTGAAGCCATCGGATGCGGCGAGCGCCGCCGCGTCGGCGAGCGCGTCCAGTCGCTTCTGCGCCAGGTAGAGGGCCGTGGCGTTCGCGCACACGAGGACGAGGGCGATCGCGAGCACCGCGTACCCCAGGACGAGCGGCAGGATGCTGCCCTCGTCGTCGGCCGGCATCGGGCGGCGCCTCACTGCGCCTCCTGGTAACGCGACACCTTCTGCACGGCCGTCGCCTGCACGGGGACACTCGTGATCCGGTCGAGCCCGAGCGTCGACGGCATGAGCGGCAGCGGCACACGCGCCGTGACGGTCACCCGGACCGTCGCTCCGGGCTCAGGACAGGCCGCCGTCGTCGGAACGCATGTGACGTCGGCGTCGAACCCCGCGATCCCGT
>NZ_JAPSJA010000311.1 GCF_031178525.1 Microbacterium sp. | reverse complement strand
CACCAGCGCGACGAACAGCACTGCGAGCGCGGCGAGCGACCACCACCGCGCGGGCGGATCCTCAGGCGAACCGGTCGTGAACAGGAACGGCAGCATGAGCGAGAGCACCGCACCGCCGAACAGCACGACGCCGACCGGGTCCAGCTCGAGCCGGCGGCCCGTCCCCCGCGATCCGGGCAGCAGGCGCAGCGCGAAGAAGATCGCGATCAGACACAGCGGCACGTTCATCCAGAACAGCGAGCGCCAGCCCGCATCCTCCCCGGCGATCGCGATCGTGATGCCGCCGACGAGGGGTCCCAGCGCCGTCGCGAGGCCGATCGTCGCGCCGAACATGCCGAAAGCGCGTCCGCGGTCGCGCCCCTGGAACATCTGCTGGATCAGCCCCATCACCTGCGGCATGTGTATGCCCGCCGCGACGCCCTGCGCGACGCGACCGAGCAGCAGGACCATGGCGTTCGGCGCCAGGGCGCAGGCCGCGCTCGCAAGCGTGAACAGCGACAGGCCCACGACGAACAGCGTGCGCCGCGACCGCTGATCGCCGACGCGCCCCATCGGCACCATGAGCAGCGCGAGGGCGAGCACGTAGCCGGAGAGCACGAGCTGGAGCTCGGTCGATCCGACGTCGAAGCCGTGCTCGATCGCGGGCAGCGCGACGTTGACCTTGCTCAGATCGAGCAGGGTGATCGCCGCGACGCCCGCGCAGACCCAGAACGCCGACCACCGGCCGGTCGGCGCCTCCTGCGGATCCGATTCCTCGGAGGGCCGCATCAGAAGGGCAGCAGCGGGTCGATCGCGACGGCGAGGAAGACGAGCGTGAGGTACGTGATCGACGCGTGGAAGACGCGCATGGGACCCGGCGCCTGGCCGCGGCCCTCCGCGGCCTGCAGCACCGTGCGGTTGTACAGGCGGTGCGATTCGTACAGGAACCAGCCGCCGAACACGATCGCCGACACGGTGTACACAAGCCCCATCCCCGCAACGGGGATCAGCAGGAGCGAGCACGCGACCGTCGCCCACGCATAGAGGATGATCTGCAGACCCACCTGCACCCCGTCGCGGGTCGCGCCGAGCATGGGCACGTCGGTGTTCGCATAGTCGGCGGCGTACTTGATCGACAGCGGCCAGTAGTGCGGCGGCGTCCACAGGAACACGAGCGCGAACAGGATGAACGGGGCCCAGTCGAGCGAGTTCGCAACGGCGGCCCACCCGATCAGTACCGGGAAGCAGCCCGCGATGCCGCCCCAGACGATGTTCTGCTCGGTGCGGCGCTTGAGGATCATCGTGTAGATCACGACGTAGAAGAAGATCGCGGTCGCCGACAGCCCGGCGGTCAGCAGGTTGGTGGTGAGCAGGAACCAGACGGTCGAGACGATCGCCAGCGTCCAGGCGAACACGAGGGCCGCACGGGGCGTGATCTCGCCCGTCACGATCGGCCGCTTCTCGGTGCGCTGCATGTGCGCGTCGATGTCGCGATCGATGTACATGTTGAACGCCGCGGCCGAGCCGGCGCTCAGCGATCCGCCGATCACGGTCGCGAGCACCAGCCACAGGTTCGGCATGCCGTCGGCGGCGAGGAACATCACCGGGACGGTCGAGACCAGCAGCAGCTCGAGCACGCGGGGCTTGGTGAGTGCGACGTAGGCGCGGATCTTGCGACCCAGACTCGTCGACGTCGAGGTCTCCGGCGCGATCGTCGACATGGCGATGCTCTCCTCTGCGACCTCGGGAACGACCTTCCGATTCTAGGGCATGCTCGTCCCCTCACGACGCGCGCCACCCACTCGTGAGCGTCGCGTCACCCAGCCGTCACCGCCCCGTCTCCTGGCACGCGATCGGAGATGTCACGCTGCGTCTCGGGACACGTTCCCCGTGATTTCCCCGGCGCTATGCTGGGGGCACACGCGCGCTCCGCGCCGCTGCTCCACCCCGTGCTCACACGGCCATCACGAGCGGCCGCGCCGGCGCCACTACCCCACCACGAAAGGCGATCCGGTGACGGAACTGCGTTGGGATGAGATCGACAGGCGCGCCGTGGACACGGCCCGCGCCCTTGCGGCGGACGCCGTCGAGAAGGTCGGAAACGGCCACCCCGGTACGGCGATGAGCTTGGCCCCCGCGGCCTACCTGCTGTACCAGCGGGTCATGCGCCACGACCCGACCGATGTCCATTGGCCGGGACGCGACCGCTTCATCCTGTCGGCGGGTCACTCGTCGCTCACGCAGTACGTGCAGCTCTACCTGGGCGGTTTCGGCCTCGAGCTGGACGACCTGAAGGCGCTGCGCACGTGGGGCTCGCTCACGCCGGGTCACCCCGAGTACCGCCACACCGACGGTGTGGAGATCACGACGGGCCCGCTCGGCCAGGGCCTGGCCTCGTCGGTCGGCTTCGCCTACGCGGCGCGCTACGAGCGCGGCCTGTTCGACCCCGAGGCTCCGGCCGGTGAGAGCCCGTTCGACCACCACGTGTACGTGATCGCGTCCGACGGCGACATCCAGGAGGGCGTCACCAACGAAGCCTCCTCGCTCGCGGGGCACCAGCAGCTCGGCAACCTCGTCGTGATCTACGACGCCAACCAGATCTCGATCGAGGACGACACGAACGTCGCCTTCACCGAGGACGTCGCCGCCCGCTACGAGGCGCTCGGCTGGCACGTGCAGACGGTCGACTGGAAGAAGACCGGCGAGTACGTCGAGGACGCGGCCGAGCTGTTC
>NZ_JAPSJA010000310.1 GCF_031178525.1 Microbacterium sp. | reverse complement strand
GAACGCCGCGCGGCCCGCGAGCCGGGCGCGTAGCCTGAAGCCATGTGGCTCATCCTGCGCAGCGTCGCGGTGCTCGCGGTCGGCGGGATCGTGGGCGCCGCCTCCCTCGGCAACGTGTGGCTCGGGCTGCTGATCGGGCTGCTGGTCTCCCTCGGGCTGTTCCTGGCGTTCGAGGCACGCAAGGGGAACAACCCCGGCCGCGACGAGTACGACGACGGCGCGCGACTCTAGACCGGCGCTGTCAGCCGCCCGGTCAGCCGCCCGCTCTGCCTGCGGTCAGCGGTAGTACAGCGCGACGGGGCGGCCGTCGATCTCACGCACGTCCACCGCGGTGTCGTAGACCGCCTCCAGCACATCGGGGCGCATGATCTCGCCGCTCGGCGCATCCGCGACGATACGGCCGTCGCGCATCGCGACGATCCGGTCGGCGTATGTCGCGGCGAAGTTGATGTCGTGCAGCACGACGATCACCCGCAGGCCCAGCTCGTCGGCCATGCGGCGCACGAGCTTCATGATCGCCGTCTGGTGCCGCAGATCCAGGTTGTTGAGCGGCTCGTCGAGCAGCACGTACTTCGTGTCCTGTGCCAGCACCATCGCGATGAAGGCGCGCTGACGCTGCCCGCCCGACAGTTCGTCGAGGAATCGAGCGCGGTACGGCTCGAGATCCAGATAGGCGATCGCGCGCTCGATGTGCGTGCGGTCGTCGACAGTGAGCCGCCCCTTCGAGTGCGGGAAGCGCCCGAACTCCACGAGGTCCTGCACCGTGAGCCGCGCGGCGATGTGGCTGTCCTGCCGCAGCACGGCGAGGACCTTCGCGAGCTCCGACGACGACGCCGTGGAGACATCCTGCCCGTCGACCGTCACCCGGCCCGCGTCGGGCTTGATGAGCCGGCCGATCAGTCCGAACAGCGTCGACTTGCCAGCCCCGTTCGGCCCGATCAGGGCGGTGATGCCCTCCTTGCCGAACGACACGGTGACGTCGTCCAGCACGGTGGTTCCGCCGTAGCGCTTGGACGCGTTCTCGAGCGCGATCATCGCGCCCCCTTTCGCAGCACGAGGTAGAGGAAGAACAGGCCGCCGGCGAACTCGATCACGGTCGACAGCGTCGCACTGAAGGCGAACAGCCGCTCGATCACGAGCTGGCCGCCGACCAGGCACACCATGCCGAGCAGCACGGCGGTCGGGAGGGTCCACGCGTGCCGGAACGAGCCGGCGTACGCGTACGCCAGGTTCGCGACGATCAGCCCGAAGAACAGCACGGGCCCGACGAGCGCGGTCGACGCCGCGATCATCACCGACACGATCCCGAACAGGATCATCACGGTGCGGCGATGATCCACGCCGAGCCCGACGGCGGCCGGCTCCCCGAGGGTCAGCACGTCGAGCGTCGCGCGCAGCGGGATCACCGCCGCGCAGCCGAGCGCCACGAGGATCGCGGTCAGCAGCAGCAGCGTCTCGTCGGGGCGCGTCAGCGATGCGAACCCGGCGTCGCTCAGCACTTGGAACGCGACGGGATCCAGCATCCGCTGCATCCACTCCGTGAACGATCGGAAGAACGTGCCGAGCACGATGCCGACGAGCAGCATCAGGTGGATCGACCTGCGCTTGCCGCCGAACAGCCACGTGAACAGCAACACGCTGAACGCCACCATGACCACGACCTGCACGCCCCACAGGATCAGCGGGCGGAGCGTCAGGAAAGACGTGGCACCGAAGAAGAACACGACGATGGTCGAGATGAGCATGTAGAACGCGTCGAAGCCCATGATCGACGGCGTGAGGATCCGGTTCTGCGTGATGGTGTGGAACACGACCGTCGAGACGCCGACCGCGGTCGCCACGACCAGCATGGCCGCGACGCTCAGGCCGCGGATCTTGAGCGCGAACGCGAGCGAGCCGGGCACGTCCGTGAACAGGAACAGCCCGACGAGGGCGAGCACGACCCCGCCGAGCGCGGCCATCCGCACGCCGGGGCGTGACCACGGCGCGCGGGGCGGGACGGAAAGAGCGCGGGGCGCCTGTTCAGTGAGCACGACTCCCCCTTCGCAGCAGCAGCCACAGGAACAGGGCCGCGCCGACGACGCCGACGATGACCGACAGCGGGATCTCGTACGGGAACCGCAGCACGCGCGCCAGGATGTCGCACGCGACCACGAACACCGCGCCGAGCCCGGCCACCCACGGGATCGAGCGGCGCACGTTGTCGCCGATGACCAGGCTGACGATGTTGGGCACGACGAGTCCGAGGAACGGGATCATGCCGGCCGTGACGAGCACGGCGGCGGTCGTGACGGCGATGATGACCATGCCGATCGCGACGACGCGGCGGTAATCGAGGCCGAGGTTCGTGGCGAACTCCTCGCCGAGACCGATCACGCTGAACCGGTCGGCCGCGATCCAGGCGATCACGCCCATCAGACCCGCGACCCAGAGGAACTCGTAGCGCCCCTGCATCACGCCCGCGAAGCTGCCCTGCGCCCACTGCCCCAGCGACTGCAGCAGGTCGAGGCGGTACGCGAAGAAAGTCGTGATCGCCGCCACGACCCCGCCCAGCATGATGCCGACCAGCGGGACGAGGACGAGCTGCCGCACCGGCACGGCCCGAATGATCCGCAGGAACACCCACGTGCCGAAGAGGGCGAAGGCCGCGGCGACGCCCATCTTCCCCATCAGCGCCATCCCGGGCCACAGCACCATCGTCACGAGCATGCCGAGTGTGGCGAACTCGCTCA
>NZ_JAPSJA010000077.1 GCF_031178525.1 Microbacterium sp. | reverse complement strand
CTGTCAGCAGCACCGCCGAGGCCAGCGCGAGGAGCGCGCCCTTCATCGCCATCCGCAGGAGATGGTCAGCTGACCGCCGCTGCGCGCGATGTGGAACTTGCCCTTGGCGGTCGTGCTCCATGCGCTGCCGGCGATCTGCTGCTCGATGTACACCCAGGTGTTGCCGACGCCGCCGCCGCTGCCGCTCACATACGAGGCGAGGTTCGCGCCGCCGTCGTAGATCCGGAGATACGTGTTCCAGCCGTCGCTCAGGCCGTCTCCCGCGTTCGGCACGAACGAGCGCTTCGTCTCCGGGGTCGACTCGTGAGCCAGCAGCGCCCGGTAGTGGATCTCCTGCTGATAGTCCTTGTTGGCCCCGAACCCGAATTCCAGGTACTGACCGATGCGGGTGCAGCTGGTGTCCTGGACGGGCGTGATGGGCGTGCCCTGGAGCTCGAACACGAACCGCTGCGTCGCCGCGTCCGTGCACGTCGCCAGGACCAGCCGGCGGGGGTTGGTGTCGGTCGACTGCCACAGTCCGTCGCCGACCGTGACGCATTGGCCGGGGAACGCCACGCTCTCGATGCGGTACTGATCCCCCGTGATGCCCACGATCTTCCAGTGCTGCGCGGAGGTGTCCGCGCTGCGGGTCTGCAGCGTCCGGGAGCCGTTCAGCGCTGTCCAGCGCGGGGCGATCGCGTCGCCGTTGGTGTTCTGCGCCCACGAGATGGCGAACGTGCCGTCGGCGGCGCGGAAGATGCGCCACTGCTCCGCATAGCCGCCGCAGCCGGTGTCGCGCGCGAGGTAGTGCGTGTCGTCGGCGGGGTATCGCTGCACGCAGATGCCCTGGTTGCGGATGAGGTAGCGGCCGGAGCTGTTGGTGAAGAACAGCAGACTCGACCCGACCGACTGCGCGAACGAGACGCTGGCAGCGCTCTGCGTCCAGGCGCCGTTGCCGTACGCGAGACGGGACTGCATGGCGAGCTGGGCCGACTGGTTGGCGTAGGTCGACGCGTCGTTCGAGCTCATCGAGGTCTTCACGCAGAGCACGACGGTCTTGCCCGCGGGGACGGTTCCCGAGTAGGTGAACGGCGTGGACGTCGACAGCCTGCCGGTGGCCGGGGAAGACAGAGCGGTCGTCGGCGTGCATGCCTCGGCGGAGCTGACCGCGGCGATGGCGACGCCGATCGCGGCGGGGAGGCCCGATGCGGAAGCCGAGGTCGCGCGCACCGTGAGCGTGTACGACCCCTCGCGGCTGCCCGTGTTCGCGACGGACACGGCACCCGCGGCGGTCAGGCTGCTCGCGCTGTAGGTGGTCTTGAGCGGCGTTGTCGCCGGCGTCGGGTGCACGGTCTGTGCGATGCCGACCGTGGCGGCCTTCGCGGTGCCCGATACCCGGTCGCCCGCGCTCCAGTAGCCGGAGGCGGTGCCCGCCCCCGCGAGCGTGAGGAAGGTGGCGAGGGCGGCGATCAGGATCCTGCGGCGGCCGCTGCGCATCATGAGATCACCTGCGCGCCGTCGAACGTGAGGGTGAAGGCGGCAGAGGTGCCGGGCGTGAGCGCGGAGGTCGCGCGCACCTCGACGCACACCGTGACGTCGTCCTTCGCGTCGTCGATGGGGATCGTGACGAGGGGGGCGGGGGTGGCGCCGACGGGCTGCACGGCAAGCTGTGCCGTGCAGCCGCCGACGGCGACGCGCAGCTCGTACCCCGTCACGGTGTTGACCCCCGTCGTCACCGCGAGGGGCACATCCCCCGTATTGCTGAGCGTCAGCTGCTGACGGACGGACTCGCCCGGCAGCATGTTCGACCACGGGTTGTCGCTGTGGCTGGGGGACCACTGTGCGACGAGGCTCGCGCCTCCCGTCTCGACCGTGCCGGCGCCGAGGGTCTCGGAATCGCTCCACAGCGCGTAGCTGCCGCCGACGCCCGACAGGGTGAAGAACAGCAGCGCGACCGCACCGATCGCGGACCCGACGAATCCGCGGAGCCGCTGGGCCCTGCGGGCCCGCACGCGCCGCAGCCGGCGCGGCTGCGTGGGAAGGCTGCTCGGGTGCGACACGGCGTTTCCTGTGGCTCGGGGAGAGGAGGAAGAGGAGGGGGAGGGGGAGGGTGCGATGCACCACGGGCGCCGCTCGATCAGGAGAGCGGGGGGCCCGGCGGCGGGGACGTCAGTTGACGGTCTGCGTGGCGACGAAGGGCAGGTCGCCGAGGTCGATGGCCGCGCCCTGCGCATCGTTGTTCGCGGTGCCGTCGTCCTCGAACGTCACGGTCACGGTCACGGGGATCGAATAGGTGCCGGCGCCGTCGAAGGCGTAGCCGTCCGTCGCCGCGGTGAGGGTCGATCCGGCCGGCTTGGTGGCGCCCGCGGTGTCGGCGGAGAAGGTGAACGAGAACTGGTCGAGGATGTCGGCGGCGTCGACACCGGCGGGCAGCGCCGACGTCACGGTGTCCTGCGCCTGCTCGGCGACAGCCGCCTCGAGAGCCGCCGTGTCGAGCGTGATCCGGCCCGCGATGTTGTCACCGGAGGTCTTGAGGCTCAGGGTCGTCTCGTAGGTCGCCTCGTCGCCCGGAACCCAGGCGCCGATCTTGTCCGCGCCCCAGCTGCCGGCCGCCGCCGTCAGCTCGAGCTGACCGGCGTTGACCGCCACGCCGTCGAGGTCGGCCGAGTCGTTCCAGTAGGCGAGCGAGCCGACGCCGCCGAGGAGGAGGACGATACCGGCGGCAGCGGCGATCGAGCCCTTTGCAAACTTGTTCACGAGGTTCTCCAGGAATGTGGGGAGCGAGAAGGGAAGGGGCGGAATTCGCGCACCACGAACACGCCGCGGGGCAGCGGCGTGCGCGTGATGGCTTCGGCGGGACTCGTTTCGGGCGACGAGCCCGCCGCCAGCGGTGAGGCGCGTTTCGGGACGGCCTCCGCCAGGAGATGAACATACGGATGAATGCTCAGGCGAGAGTCAAGTTCGTCCTAAGGTGCGCTTTGGATTTGTCCCCCGAATGGGGGACAAGCCTTGTCCCCCATTCGGGGGACGTCGAGTATGACGGAATCTCCCACTGAGTGGGCGTCGTCCCCGCAGACCGGGCTCCGCCGCGAGACCTGGTGGGTCGAAGGCGGCCGGCGCGGCGGCGGACCGAGCGCGGAGGGGCGCCGCTATTCGAACAGCGGGCGCTCGGGCTCGAACGCGAACGCGTCTCCCACGACCTCGGGATCGACGTCGGCGAGCGTGGCCGGCGACCAGCGCGGCGAGCGGTCCTTGTCGACGAGCTGCGCGCGGATGCCCTCCACCATGTCGGGCTGCGTCGCCATGAACCACGACACGAGCGCGAACTCCTGCGACAGCGCGTCACGCAGGCCGCGCATGACGCGCGACGAACGGATGGCCGCGAGGGTCACGCTGAGGGCGACGGGCGAGCGCGCGGTGAGCGCGGCGAGCGCGGTCGCCGGGCTCACCTCCTCCCCCGCTGCCACGCCGGACGCATCGAGCGCCCCCAGCCGCTCCACGATCTCCGGCACGGTGTCGGCCGAGAACGCGTCGTCGATCCACTCCCGCGCGCGCTCGATCGGCCCCGGGTCGGGCGTCTCGTCGAACAGCAGGACCAGCTCGGCGGGCGTCGACGGGTCGGCGCGCGTCGTGAGCGCCTCGCGAACGGAGGGCAGACGCGAGGCAGGAGTGAAGTGGTCGGCGAACCCCGCGTAGATCGCGTCCGCGGGCCCCATGACCCAGCTGGTCAGGCCGAGGAACTCCCCGAGCCTGCCGGGTGCGTGGCCGAGCAGCCACGATCCGCCGGCGTCCGGCGTGAACCCGATGCGCGTCTCCGGCATCGCCAGCTTCGATGTCTCCGTGACGATCCGGACGTGCGCGTGGCCGGCGATGCCGATCCCACCGCCCATCGTGACGCCGTCGGCGAAGACGACGACCGGCTTCGGGTACTCGTCGACGAAGGCGTTGAGGGAGTACTCGTCGCGGAAGAACGGCTCAGCCTCCGAGATGAGGCCGCGCGAGATCGCCTCGAACAGGCGTCGCACGTCGCCGCCCGCGCAGAAGCCGCGCGTTCCGGTGGCGTCGAACAGCACGACCTGCACATCCGGATCCGTCACCCAGGCGTCGAGCACGCCCCGGATCGCCTGGAGCATGCTGCGCTCGAGCGCGTTGATCGCCTCCGGCCGGTCGATCGTGATGGTGCCGAGGCCGCCCTCTCGGCGGGCGAGGATGCGCGGATCCGACGTCGGGAAGCTCACGCGTCCACCGTATCCCCGGTGCGCACGCGTCCCCCGTCACACGTCGCGATCGGTGCCGGGCGGGCAGGGATCCCCAGGTTCCGCGCGATGTCCGCCAAGATAGGTGGGATGGCGCGGTGCAGTGACGCCCGGGTCGCAGAGACTTTTCCATGCACGAGAGGGAGCGGATGGCCGACGGCAAGGTGTTGGAGTTCCGCGGGGTCACGAAGATCTTCGGTGACGTCGCCGCGGTGTCCGACTTCACCGCACGCGTCGAGCCCGGTGTCGTCACCGGCTTCGTCGGCCCGAACGGCGCCGGCAAGTCGACGACCCTGCGCATCGTGCTCGGCGATGTCACGCCCACGCAGGGAACCGCCCTGATCGACGGCGTCCCCTACCGGAAGCTGTCGCAGCCCCGCCGCGAGGTGGGCGCGCTGCTCGAGAACCAGCAGTACCGCCCGCGGCGCACGGCGGAGCGGCACCTGATCGCCACGGCGCGCGCGATCGGCGTGCCGGCCTCGCGCGTGGCGGAGGTGCTCGAGATCGTCGGCCTGGGGGCCGTGGGCGGCATGCGCATCGGCGGCTTCTCGCTCGGCATGCGTCAGCGCCTGGGGGTCGCGGAAGCGCTGCTGGGCGACCCCGGAGTGCTCATCTTCGACGAGCCCGCCAACGGCCTCGACCCGGAGGGCATCCGCTGGATGCGCATGCTGATGCGCCGCCTGGCCGACGAGGGCCGCACCGTGCTGATGTCCTCACACGTGCTCAGCGAGGTGCAGCAGGTCGCCGACAACATCCTGATCATCTCGAACGGGCGCCTGCTGTTCAGCGGCGGGATCGAGCAGCTCGCCGACATGGACGCCGTCGTCGCGGTCGACTCGCCCGACCGCGCGGCGCTGCGAGATGCGCTGCGCGCCCGCGGCCTCCAGTTCGAGCTGAAGCGCTCGGGGATCAACGTCACGGGCGTCACGACCGCCGAGATCGGCGTGCTCGCGGCCGAGGCGGGGGTGCCGCTGTCGTCGCTCACGCTCAAGCAGCAGAGCCTCGAGGACGTCTTCCTCAAGGTCGTGAGCGGCACGTGGGCGGGCCCCGCCAGCGAGGCCGCGGGCGAGCCGGACGCCACCGGCGAGGGCGCGGAGGACGCGCCGACCCAGACACCGGAGGGGGACGCCGTGTCGAACGAGGATGTCGCGCCGAAGGACGCTCTCGCGCACGAGGGGAACGCCGCCCCGGAGGACGATGTCGCCCCCGCGCCGATCGATGCCGGGGCCGCGGGGCAGCCGGAAGCCGCGGCCGAGGCCCAGGCCGACTTCACGCCCACGGAGGCCGAGGTCACGGCCGAGCGCGAGGAGGACGCCGCGGACGACGTGAGCGCCGACCGGTCCGGCGATGCCGAGGCCGACGCCGAGACGGTCGATGAGTTGCCGTTCGCGCCGACCACGGTGGACGCCGTCGTCGTGGACCGGCAGCCCCTGTCGGGGCAGCCGGATGCCGCGGCGCCGTCGTACGGCGATCCGCTCGCCTTCCTGACGCGCCCGCTGTCCGAGATCGAGAAGGACGTCGTCGCGGCCGAGACGGAGCTCATCGCCGCGTCGCCCGAGGGCGAGCAGCCCACGCCCGGCTGGGTGCCGGCGCCCGAGTACATCCCCTCGCCGCGCGAGGAGGACGCCGACGATCCCGACCGGCTCGAGACGCCCGACTCGGTGCTCGACCTGCCGGACGGCGGCGACGAGTGGGCGGATGTCGCCGCCGACGGCCTGCCGGGCTCGGCCGCGCTGACCCGGCAGCAGCACGCGTCGGAGGAGACGCTCTCATCGACGGCGGGCTTCGACGCGGTCGGCGTCGGCGTGCCCGCGTCGCCTGAGGCCGCGGACGGGTCGGAGGACGATGCCGCGGCTGGTGAGGCGCCCGAGGCCGGCCACTCCCCCGAGGTCGACCACTCCACCGCACCCGAGCATGATGCCGACGAGCGCGAGCACCACGGCGACCACGGCGAGCACCACGAGCACCACGGCGAGCATCACGACCGCGAGCACGGCGAGCACCAGGGCGAGCATCACGAGCACCATGGCGAGCACCACGACCGCGAGCACCACGAGCACCCCCACGACGACCACCGCGGCTGATCGTCAGCGGAGGAGGAGCCCGGCCGGCCGGCAGGGCTCCTCGTTCATCAGGCTTCGGCTTCTCCAGCCTCGAGCCGCAGGGCCTTAGCCAGCGCGTGCCCGTGGCGGGTCGACAGGATCAGGCGCGTGAAGCGCGCGTCCCCGTCGAGGTCGATCACGACTCCCGGGCGCCCGTGCCGGATCGCGACGAAGTCGTCGCCCTGCGCCGACCGCCACGTGCCGAGCGAGAGCAGGCGCGGCAGCTGGGTGCCGGGCGCGCGCACGCCGCGCAGCCACGTCGCCGGTTCGTCGGTCAGCTGCAGCCTCGCGATCGCGGCGCGGTCGATCCGGATGTCTCCGCGCCGCCCGGCCAGGAGTCGCTCGACGCGCGTGAGCACGATCTCCAGCTGACGCGTGTCGAGAAGCAGAGTCACCATGGATTCCATCCTGCCGTTCACGCCGTGCGATCCACCTCACAGGACAGCAACGATCGCACGCGGCCCCCTGACGCCCTCGCGGTGCGAGACTGATCCGGTGACCCTGCTCGATCCGGATCTCTCCACGCTGGACTCGGCCCTCGCCCGCGCCGAGGCCGGCGAACGGATCGGCATCGACGACGCCGAGGCGCTGCTCGCGGCGACCGGAGGCGCACTGGACCGCCTGCTCGACGCGGCAGCGCGCGTGCGCGACGCGGGGCTCGACGCCATCGGCCGCGCCGGCGTCATGACCTATTCGCGCAAGGTGTTCATCCCGCTCACGACGCTGTGCCGCGACCGATGCCACTACTGCATCTTCGTCGACACCCCGGGGCAACTGCTCAAGCAGCACAAGCCCACGTACATGTCGCGCGAGCAGGTGCTGGCGGTCGCGCGCCAGGGCCAGGCCCTCGGCTGCAAGGAGGCGCTCCTCACGCTCGGCGATCGCCCCGAGGATCGCTGGCCGGAGGCGCGCGCCTGGCTGGATGAGCACGGGTACGGATCGACGCTCGAGTACGTGGCCGACATGGCGCGGGCGATCACGGCCGAGACGGGCCTGCTCCCCCACCTCAACCCCGGCATCATGACCGCCGCCGAGCTCGCGATGCTGCGCCCCGTCGCGCCGTCGATGGGCGTCATGCTCGAGACCACGTCGCGCCGGCTCTACGAGGAGCCGGGGCAGGTCCACTACGGATCGCCCGACAAGGACCCTGACGTGCGGCTGCGCCTGCTGGAGGACGCGGGGCGGGCCCGCGTTCCGTTCACGACCGGCATCCTCGTGGGCATTGGCGAGACCCTGCGCGATCGCGCCGAGTCGCTCGTCGCGCTGCGGGAGATCCAGGAACGGCACGGTCACCTCCAGGAGGTGATCGTGCAGAACTTCCGCGCCAAGCCGCGCACGGCGATGCAGGATGCGCCCGACGCCGACCTCACGGAGTACATCGCGGCCGTCGCGGTCGCGCGGCTCGTGATGGGGCCCGGGATGCGGATCCAGGTGCCGCCGAACCTGTCCGACCCGCAGGAGTTCGGTCTGCTCGTACGTGCGGGCGCCGACGACTGGGGCGGCGTGTCGCCGCTCACGGCCGACCACGTGAACCCCGAGCGGCCGTGGCCTCACCTCGACGACCTCGCGCGCTTCACGGCCGACGCCGGATTCGCACTGCGCGAGCGCCTGACGGCGCACCCGCCGTACGTGACCGACGCGTGGCTGGATCCGGCGATCCGACGCACCACGTACGCGCTCGCGGGAGCCGACGGCCTGGCCGTCGTCTCGGATGACGGGGCGGTGGTCGCCCCGATCGCTGAGCGGACCGAGGAGCGTGCGGAGGCGGAACGACCCAGCCCCGCTTCGGCTTTCGCGCGCCTCCTCTCCCGCGCCGCGTCCGACCCGGCGTCGCTCGACGACGGCGAGTGGGAGCGCCTGCTGCGTGCGGAGGGGGCCGAGCTCGACGCCCTCGCCACGACCGCGGATGACGTGCGGCGATACACCGTCGGCGAGGCCCTCACGATCGTCGCGAACCGCAACATCGCATCGACGCACTTCCGGCGGGCACCCTCGGCCGAGCCGGACACGTACGACCTCGCGGCTCTCGAGGGCATCGTGCGCGATGCGGTCGAGCTCGGCCTCACGGAGATCTGCGTGCAGGGACTGCTCGCGCCCGGAGAGGATGCCGCGTCCTACCTCGACATCGCCCGCACGGTGAAGCACGCCGCCCCGGAAATGCACCTGCACGCGTTCCGTCCACAGGATGTCGCCGACCTCGCGGATCGCGCGGGACTCGGGCTCGACGGCGCCCTCGCTGCGATGCGGCGAGCCGGCGTCGACACCGTGCCCGGAACGGGGGTGAAGGTGCTGAGCGAGCGCGTGCGCGCGCTGGTCGCGCCGGGCGACCTCGAGATCGATCGGTGGCGCGAGAACATCTCGGCGGCGCACCGCGCGGGCTTCCGCTCGACCTCCGTGCTGTTCTACGGACACGTCGAGACCGCCGCCGAGCGCATCGCCCACCTGCGCGAGCTGCTCCGGATCCAGCGGGCGACCGGGGGGTTCACGGAGTTCGTGCCGATCCCGCTGCCCGAGGCGCTGGGCGGCGGCGTGCCGCTCGTCGCGCAGCGCGCCCCGCTCGACGAGCACCGCGCCATGGTGGCGGTGTCGCGCCTGATGCTGTCCGGCGTGATCTCGCACATCCAGATCCCCTGGACACGGCACGGCGTGCCGGCCTCGATCGAGCTGCTCCGCGCGGGCGGCGACGACCTGGGCGGCACGCTGCTCGACGGGCGCGTGCTTCCCGGCGCCGGCGTCGAGCGCGGCCTCGAGCTGCCCCTCTCCCGGGCGCGGGACATCGCACGCGGTCTGTTCCGCCCGTTCCGTCAGCGCTCCACCACCTACGGCGACGTGCCCGCGAGAAGCGGGATGACGGCCGTCCGCACGACGGGGAGCAGCGCTTCCGCGGGGATCGGCGAAACCGAAGGGGAATTCTGATGAATCCGCCTTCGGATCTGCGGGTCCCCTCAAGCCTGCCGCGCCAGGTCGGAGCCGTGATCGTCGGCGCGGGTTTCGCGGGCATCGCGGCCGCGCTCGCGCTGCGGTCGGAGGGGCTGTCGGACTTCGTCATCCTGGAGCGGGGTGCTTCCATCGGCGGCACGTGGCGCGACAACGTCTATCCCGGCGTCGCCTGCGATGTGCCGGCGCACCTCTACGGCCTCTCCAGCCATCCGTGGCCGGAGTGGTCGCGCACCTTCGCACCGGGCGCCGAGATCCGCGCGTACCTGGAGCGGATCGTGCGCGACGAGGGACTGGACCGGCACGTGCGGCTCGGCGCGGCGCTGACGGGCGCCGAGTGGGACGGCGACGCGTGGGCGGTCCGCTCGGCGCACGGCGATGTCCGCGCCACTCACCTCATCCTCGCCGCCGGGCGCCTCACCGAGCCTCTGATCCCCGAGATCCCCGGACTCGCGGACTTCCCGGGACCGGTGTTCCATTCGGCGCGCTGGGACGAGCGCATCCGCATTCAGGGCGCGCGGATCGCCGTCGTGGGCACGGGCGCGAGCGCCGTGCAGCTCACGCCCGAGCTCGCGCGACGCGGGGCGGACGTGACCCTGTTCCAGCGCACGCCGGCCTGGATCGTGCCTCGCCGCGACCGGGCATACTCCGCCGTCGAGCGCACGACGTGGCGAGAAGACCCCGGCGCCCTGGCCGCGCTGCGCGACGAGCTGTACGTGGAGGGCGAAGCGCGTTTCGCTTCGCGCTCGGGAGACCCGATCGCGGCGACCGAGGCGCGCGAGCTGTCGCTCGCGCATCTGGCGCGACAGGTCCCGGATCCCGCGCTGCGTGCCGCGCTCACGCCCGACTACGCGTTCGGCTGCAAACGCGTGCTGCTCAGCGACGAGTTCTACCCGGCGATCGCATCGGGCGCCGTCACGCTCGTGCCCTCTGCCCTCGCCGCCGTCGACGACGACACGCTCGTCGCGGCGACGGGCGCCCGCCACCGCGCCGACGTGATCGTGCTGGCCACGGGCTTCGAGGCGGCGCGCCAGCCGTACGCGCGACTCGTCACCGGCGAGCACGGCGTGACGCTGGACGAGCACTGGTCGGGAGGGATGACTTCGGTCGGCTCGACGCTGGTGCACGGCTTCCCGAACCTGTTCGTGCTGAACGGACCCAACGCCTCGCTGGGCCACAATTCGGCGGTGCTCATCATGGAGCAGCAGGCGGCGTTCGCGGCGTCGCTGATCGCCGCCGAGCGCCCCGTGCGCGTCTCGCTCGACGCCGAGGCCGCCTACACCGCCGAGATCGCCGAGCGCGCGGCCGGCACGCCCTGGCTCGACGGGGGATGCCGGAATTGGTATACGGATCCCCGATCCGGCCGCCTGACCCTCCTGTGGCCCGGCACCGTCGCAGACTTCCGCGATCGTCTCGCCCGCGTGCGCGACGACATCCTGCATCCCGCCCTCACGGCCTCATTGTTCTAGGAGCACGACATGACAATCCCGATGCGCTTCGGCTACAAGGCGTCCTCGGAGCAGTTCGGACCGCGACAGCTGCTCGACTATGCCGTCCTCGCCGAGGAGATGGGCTTCGACTCGGTGTTC
>NZ_JAPSJA010000309.1 GCF_031178525.1 Microbacterium sp. | reverse complement strand
ATCCCACGCTGTCCGCACGCCTCGGCCTCACACGCCAGTGGCTGCACGCCCACGAGCTGTCATTCGCGCACCCGGCGACGGGGGATTGGGTGACCTTCACGTCCGACTATCCGGCGGACCTGGCGCATGCCCTGGCGGTGCTGCGCGGCGAGTGACTTCCCGACGTCGCAGGTCGGTGGCATCCTTCCCGCATGGCGATCCAGGTTCGGCCCGCGACGGACTTCGAGGGCGTGCGCGTGCTCGTCGGGCCCAAGAACCCCGATGCGAACGTCTGCTGGTGTCTGAGTCACCGGGTGCCGTCGAAGGTCAACTCCTCGCTCGTCGGGCCTGAGCGCGCAGAGTACGTGCGGCGGATGTGCGCGTCCGACCTGCCGCCCGGCGTGCTGGCGTACGACGGCGATGAGCCGGTCGGCTGGGCGGGCGTCGCGCCGCGCGCCGACACCCAGTACGCGCGCAGCAGGAGGATCCCGCACATCGACGACCTCCCGGTCTGGTGCGTGTGGTGCCTGCGCGTGCGCCCGGGGCACCGCGGCAAGGGCATCCTCGACCGGCTGCTCGACGGGGCCGTGGCGTTCGCACGTGAGCGCGGCGCACCCGCGATCGAGGGCTATCCGGTCGACAATCGCGGGGAGAGGGTGGACCAGACGATGGCGTTCGTGGGGTTCCGGGCGCTGTTCGAGCGGGCGGGGTTCGCGAAGGTCGCCGACACCCAGTCGGTGTCCGGAGGCTTCCCCCGTGTGGTGATGAGGCTCGATCTCACCTAGCCGCCGCACGAATCCCGGCGACACGTGTCCCCCCGCGCCCGCATTCGCGTGCGGGCATACCGCGGATGGAAAGATGATTCGCACACACGTGCGGCGGGGGCGGCGATGGGCAGCGAGCAGGTTCCGAGATGGTGGCCGACGACGCCGTACGACTTCGTCGACCCGAGCAAGTGTCCGTCGTGCTTCACGACACTCCTGAACGATCCGAGGTGCCCGACCTGCGGTCTGGCGCTCGGCGATCCGCGTCTCGCGCAGCTGCGCGACATCGGGCACCGCATCCTGGGCGCCGAGCAGCAGCGACAGGCCACGCTCAGCGCGATGCGCGCCGGGGTCGCGGGGGCGCATGCGGCGGCGCCGTCCGCTGCGCCCATCGTGGCTGCGCCCGCCGACGAGCCGCCGTCGCCTGATGCGCGGGACCTCCCGGCGGTGCCGCAGGCACCCGCCGGCATGCTGTCCGATCTGACGGGCGCAGCCCCGGTCGTGCCGGCGTCTCCCGGGCCGGCGACCGTGTCGGCGTCCGGCGCTCCGGTGAACCCGGCGGCGTCGGGGGTGGCCGCGTCGGCCTCGCGCGGTCAGGCAGAGCCTGCCGGACCACCGAGGAGGCCGAGGCGGCGCCTGACCGTGCCCGTGCTCCTGCTGATCGTCGGCGTCAGCCTGGTGTCGGTCGCGGCGATCTTCTTCCTGACGCTCGCCTGGTTCTTCTCCAGCATCGCGGTGCGGGCGCTCATCATCGCCGGCGTCACGCTGGCGACGATGGCGCTGGCGTGGCTCCTGCGGCGCCGCAGCCTCACGGCCGCCGCAGAGGCCATCGCCGTGATCGGCGTCGTGCTGATCGGGCTGGACGTGTGGGCGGTCCGCGCGAACGACCTCTTCGGGGCGGGAGCCCTTCGTCCCGCGGTGTACGCAGGCGCCGGCATCCTGCTCGCGGGTGCCCTCAGTCGCGCGTGGTCCATCGCGTCGAAGCTGCGCGCGCCGGATTTCGCCGCGGTGCTCGCACTGCCGACGGGGCTCGGGCTGCTCGTCGCGGGAGCCGTCGCGGCCGACGCGGCCGCCGCTGTCGTCGCGGGCCTGCTCGGCGCATCGCTGGGCGGACTGGCGCACGTCCTGCCCGCCCCGATGCCGTCTGCGCGTGCGGCGTCGGACGCGGTCGTGGAGCGCACCGTGCTCGCGGTGCTCGGGGTGGCGGCGCTCGCGGGCGCGGCGCTCGCGACGTGGTTCGCGACGCCACAGTCGGTCTGGGGACCGGTCTGGTGGACGCCGGTGATTCTCGTGCTCGCCGGCCTGCACGTGTTCGCGCTGGTGCGTCCCGTACCCGATCCGGTCCTGTACGTGCGGGCGCTGATCGCCGTCGCGGCCGTGACAGGCGCCGTGGCATCGGACGCGGCGGGATGGCAGCTCGCGATCCGGTCGAATGCGCCGTTCACGGGTGCGTTCCTGGCGCCCGTGCTGGCGGCGGCCGTGCCGGTCGCGCTCCTGCGCGTGCCGCGCACCGCAGCTTCGCGTCCCTGGCTGATCCCCGCCCTCGCGGCCGCGGCGGCGGTCGGCGCTCTGAGCACGCTCGGAACCGCATCGGGATGGTTCGAGGAGGGCGGGAGGCGATCGTCAGAGTGGGTTCCGTTCGCCACCGCGGCGTTCTCGGCGACCGGCGACGTCCCGGTCTGGACGTGTGCGGCCGCCGTGGCGATCACGGCGATCCTGCTGCTGGTCCCGACGAGCCTGCATGCCGCCGTCCGGGTGGCGCGGCCGCCCGTGGCCGCGATCCTGCTCCTGCTCGGCGCCCTGGCATCGGGGATCCCGTCCGCCGTCGTGATCGCAGGCGTGGTGATCGCGGTCGGATCCGTGATCGCGCTCGCACGCGCCCGCGGGCACGGGCGTCCGGCGATGCCGGGCTGGCTCGTCGCCGGGGTTCTCGGCGCGGTCGCCGGCTACGCCGCCGGCCATGCCGAGCCATGGCTGTGGCTGCTCGGAGCGGCGACCGCCGTCGGGCTGCCC
>NZ_JAPSJA010000308.1 GCF_031178525.1 Microbacterium sp. | reverse complement strand
GGCGACCTCGCGGAGAAGGCGCACGACGACTTCGTCGCTCACATGGGCGCGCACCTCGCCGCGGGCATGCTGGCGCCCCTGCTGCTCGTGCTCGCCGCGCCCGTCACCCTCGCGCTGCGGACGCTTCACGTCACACCGGCGCGCCGGATCTCGCGTCTGCTGCGCAGCGCGCCGGCGCGCTTCATCGCGCATCCGGTCACGGCCGGCATCCTCAGCGCGGGCGGGCTGTGGGTCATCTACCTCACTCCGCTGTTCGAGGCGACGCAGGCCATCCCGCTTCTGCACGTGATCGTGCAGGGACACCTGCTGATCTCCGGATTCATCTTCACGGCGGCGATCATCGGCCTGGACCCCGCCCCGCACGCCCCGCGCCGCGTGCTCAGGGCGGTCGTGCTCGTGCTCGCCATGGCGTCGCACGCGGTGCTCGCCAAGTACCTGTACGCGAACCCGCCGGCGGGGATCCCCGTCGAGGCGGCGCACGACGGGGCGCAGCTCATGTACTACGGCGGCGCGCTCATCGAGGTCGTGATCGTCATCATCTTCTGCGCGCAGTGGTACCGGGACGCGGGGCGAAGGCTGGCTCCGAGGGGTCGCGACGCGCGTGAGGCGCCGCGCGTCGGCGCGGGGAAGCGTGAGGAGTCCCCGGCGCCGTCGCCCACCTCGGTGTGACGGACCCTTTCGACCCGCCCCAGGCCGCGCAGGATGACGGCACGGTCGAGCTGCCCGCCGACGGGGCGGACGATCCGGATCCCGAAGGCGCGACCGGCGATACTCGGGGGGTGACCTCAGACGCGAGCGGCCCCGTCACCGCGCCGGGCGACGATCCCCTCGTGGGAGGCTCGGAGCCGCCGGAGCTGTCGATCATGACGTTCAACGTGCTCAGGACCCGCGCGGGGTCCGCGTCGTGGCTTCGACGTCGCGATCCCATCCGCACCCTGCTGCAGCGCGAGCGCCCCACGCTGCTCGGTGCGCAGGAAGCCCTGCCGCATCAGGCCGATCTCCTGCGCGCCGCGCTCGGGGACGGCTACCGCCTGCTCGGGCACGGTCGCGACGCCGACGGCTCCGGCGAGGCATGCCCGCTCGTCTACGACGCGACGCGGCTCGACCTCGTGGAGTGGGACCAGCGCGCGCTCTCGCGGCGTCCGGACGTGCCCGGCTCGCGCTCGTGGGGATCGCTGTATCCGCGCATCGTCGTGCGGGCGGTGTTCACAGACCGTGCCACGGGCGGCCGCTTCACCGCACTCAACACCCACCTCGACGTGCTGTCGCCGCCGGCCCGCCGTCGCGCGGCGGAGCTCATCGTCGCCTCGGCGGGAGGCGGCCCCGCCATCGTGACCGGGGACTTCAATGCCGGCGCGACGTTCCCGTCGCGACGCATCCTGACGCGGGCGGGGCTTGAGGACGGTTGGGCGCTCGCGCGCACCCGCCTCACCCCCGAGTGGTCGACGTACATCCCCGGCGGCCGTCCGCGACGCGGCGGGCCGCGCATCGATGCGATCCACGTCCGAGGGTTCGACGTGGCGAGCGTCGGGATCGATGCGCGCCCGGTGGGCGGCGGGTTGCCGTCGGATCATCTGCCGGTGCAGGCCGTCGTGCGGCAGCGGGCGGTCGCCGCATGATCGCGCGGTTCCTGCGGCCCCCGGCCACGCCTGGGGAGTGGATCGCCGACGGCGTTCGCGTCCTGGGAATCGTGAGCGTGATCGTGGCCGGCATCGGGTGGAGCCGCACCGACGCGGGCATCGTCACGATCGGGCTTCCCGCGCTCGTGCTCCCGCGCTTCCTCGGGGTGCGGGCTGGCTTCGACATCCTGTACGGCGTCTTGGTGCTCGTCGCCGCGTGGAGCAATGTGCTCGGGCTGTACCGCAGCGTGCCCGGATGGGACCTCATCGTGCACTTCGCGTGCACGGGCGTCCTGGCGCTCATGCTGTTCGTGCTCGTCGCCCGCACGGGCGTCGTGCCGGGCGGTCTGGATGCCGCGTCGGCAGGCCCGCGTCCCGATCGTGCTGGTGGGGATGACCGGCCTGGCCATCAGCGCCGCGTGGGAGATGATCGAGTGGTTCGGCTACACGTTCGTCTCCGACGCCATCTACGTCGCCTACGTCGACACGATCGGCGACATGGCGGCGGGCGGGCTCGGCGCCCTGCTCGCCGGCGTCATCGCCTCGCGGATGGGGATCATCGAGCGCGCCTGACATCCGCGCTCCGCGCGGAACCGCCCGTCGGGCCCGCGCGGTCACCGACTGCGGAGACCCAGAGTTCGCAGCGGGACGAAAGCCCCTGTCCGGCGGGGCGAGAGCGAAACTACAGTCGCCGGATCAGCGCAGCGCCGACGGTGGTCCGGACCGAGATCGATGTGAACGGCAACCGCTACGTCCTCGCCCAGGGAGAGGACCCCGACGAGCTGAAGCAGCGGATGGCGGCGGCCGCGGGTGCGGGCAGCGGGTTCGTCGACTTCACGGTCGCCGGGAACCGCGTGGTGAGCGTGCTGGTCTCGAGTGCGCTGCGGGTGCTGTTCTCCTCGGAGATCGTCGAGTTGGACCCGCGCGACGACGAGGCCCCTTACGAGCGGCACCTCGCGATCGTCTAGCGATGGTCCTCGTCCCGTCGACCGGGATGGGATCCAGGGGGGGGCGCCCGTGCGGCCAGACTCCCCGGCATCTTGGCGAGGATGCATGACCTGTGGAAACGCGAAAACCCCGGACTTCCGTGGAAATCCGGGGCTGTAGTGGCTCCGACGGGCGTCGATCCCGTGACCGCACGACTGAAAATCGTG
>NZ_JAPSJA010000307.1 GCF_031178525.1 Microbacterium sp. | reverse complement strand
CTGCCGCCCGTCCGGCGTGTACGCCACGACCTTCGTCGCCGTCGTACCCATGTCGACGCCGAGGACGATGTCCTGTGCAGCCACTTCGCGCGCCCCGTCTCCGCTCACGCCGCCGGCTCCGCCAGCGACACCACCACTTTGCTGGATCGGCGCGCGTCGCGCGCGATCCGGAACGCCTCCTCCGCGTCGGCGACCGGCACGACGTCGGTGATCACCTGCTCGAGCTCGGGGTGCGTCGCGAGCAGCGCGACCGCCTCGTCGATCTCGTCGTGGAAGCGGAACGTGCCCAGCAGCGCGATCTCCTTCGAGATGAAGGGCGCGAGGTTCACGGGACGCGGCTCGTTCGGCAGCATGCCGACCTGCACGACCGTGCCGCGGCGGCGCACGGCCACGCCCGTCGCGCTGATCGCGGCCGGAGCACCCGAGCACTCCAGGACCACGTCGAACGCCTCGACGGGGAGGTCCTGCTCCGCGACGCGGAACGTCTCGTCCGCCCCGAGCGCGGCCGCGCGCGCGAGCGGCTCGGCCAGCACGTCGCTCACGGCCACGGACTGGGCGCCGCGTGCGCGGGCCGCGGCGAGCGCGAGGAGCCCGATCGGTCCGGCGCCCGACACCAGCACGCGCGCGCCGGCGAGATCGCCCGCGCGGGTCGCGGCGTGCAGCGCCACCGCGAGCGGCTCGGCGAGCACGGCGCGGCGCACCGACAGCGACTCCGGCAGGACGCGCACCATGTCGGCGCGCACCACGAGCAGCTCGGCCATTGCGCCCTGCGTGTGCGGCTGCGTCGAGGCGCTGCCGAGGTACGACCCGCCCGGCCACAGATGCGGGTCCTGCTCCGCCCCGCGCACGGGAGAGCCGAACCGCGCGGGGTGCACGGTCACGGGCGTGCCCGGCGCGAGCGCTCCCGACGGGTCGAGGTCGACGCGGCCGGAGAGCTCATGCCCGGGAACGAGCGGCTCCCGCACGACGTACTCGCCGTTCGCCCCCTCGAAGAAGTAGTGCAGGTCGGATCCGCAGATCCCGACGTAGTCGACGCGCAGGCGCACCTCTCCCTCGCCCGGCTCGGGCGCGGGCGCCTCGCCCAGCGAGATCGCGTCCTTGCCCTCGATCCACACCGCTCGCATGCTCATCGCCTTTCGCTCAGTCGTTCTCGTCGCGCGTTGCGCTTCAGACCACCGCGGTCATGCCGCCGTCGACGAAGATGTTCTGCCCCGACACGAAGCTCGAGGCGTCCGATGCGAGGAACAGCAGGGCACCGCGCAGTTCGCTCACATCACCCCAGCGCCGGGCGGGCGTGCGGTTCACGAGCCACTCGGTGAACGCCTCGTCCTCGACCAGCGCGCGGTTCATCTCGGTCGCGAAGTACCCCGGGGAGATCGCGTTGACCTGGATGCCGTGGCGGGCGAGATCGGCCGCCATGCCCTGCGTCAGCAGAGCGACGCCGCCCTTGCTCGCGCCATACGGCGCGATGGTCTGCCGCGCGAGGCGCGACTGCACGGACGCGATGTTCACGATCTTGCCCGAGCCGCGCTCGACCATTCCCGGCGTGACGAAGCGCGACACGTAGAACGCGCTGGACAGGTTCGCCGCGATCACGGCATCCCAGTCCTCCACGCGGAACTCGGCGAAGGGCGCGCGCCGCTGGATGCCCGCGTTGTTGACGAGGATGTCGGGCACGCCGTGCTCGGCGATCAGCGCGCCGATCCCCTCCTCGACCGCGGCGGCGTCCGCGACGTCGAACGCGACGGTCTGGGGTCGGCGGCCTGTGGCGGTCTCGAGCTCCCCGGCGGCTTCGGCGAGCGCCGCGCGGTCGCGGCCGTGCAGCACCACCCTGGCGCCCGCCTCTGCGAGCGCCAGGGCGAGCGTGCGGCCCAGCCCGCGCGACGATCCCGTCACCAGGGCCAGCCGGCCCGAGATGTCGAACACGTCCCGTGTCGTCATATCCGTCCGATCAGAAGATGGCGTAGATCACCAGGACGATCGCGAAGCCGACGAGCGACTCGATCGCCTGCTGCACGGTCCAGGTCTTCAGCGTCGTCTTGACGTCCAGGTTCATCAGGCGCCCGACGAGCCAGAAGCCCGAGTCGTTCACGTGGCTGGCGAACACCGAACCCGCGGCGGCGGCAAGCGTCACGGCGGCGGTGTCGATCGGGCTGTAGCCGGCGGCGGTGACCGCCGGGGCGAGCAGACCCGCCGTCGTCACGAGCGCGACCGTGGCCGAGCCCTGCGCCACGCGCAGTGCGACCGCGATCAGGTAAGCCGCGAAGATGAGCGGCAGGCCGAGGCCGTCCAGCGTCCGGGACAGGGCGTCGCCGATGCCGGACGCGCGCAGGACGCCGCCGAACATGCCGCCCGCGCCGGTGATCAGGATGACGGACGCGACCGTGCCGAGCGTGTTGTCCACGAGCTTCTCGAGCGCCGATCCGTTCTCGCCGCGGAACTTGCCGAGCACCAGCAGCGCGACGAGCGCGGTGATGAGGAGCGCGACGGGCGAGGTGCCGATCAGCATCAGCGCCTGGACCCAGGTCTCCTCGCGGTCGACCGCGCCGATCGAGCCGAGCGCGTTCAGGCCGGTGTTCAGGAAGATCAGCACGAGCGGAAGCAGCAGGATCAGGATGACCGTGCTGGCCTTCGGCGGGCTCTTCGGCTGATCCTCGTCCGTCGCGCCGAACAGCGGCGGGACGATCATCGGGTAGCGCGAGTTGACGAACTTGCCCCACAGGTAGCCCGACAGGTACCAGGCCGGGAACGCGACCACGAGGCCGACGAGCAT